>JAUIJO010000071.1 GCA_030431185.1 Gammaproteobacteria bacterium
GGCGAGCAATCGCCCGGCTGCAGCATGACCGCCGCGCAGAAGCTCCGCTTCGCCCATGCGCTCGCGGAGCTTGGCGTCGACGCGCTCGAGGCCGGCTTCCCGGCCAGCTCGGATGCCGATCGCGATGCCGTCCGCGCGATCGCCCGCGAGGTGCGGGGCAGCACCGTGGTCACCCTGGCCCGCTGCCACGAGGGCGACATCGATGCCTGCGCATCGGCCCTCGAGGGCGCGGCGAATCCGCGCATCCATGTGTTCATCTCCACCAGCCCGCTGCACCGCGAGCACAAGCTCGGCCTGAGCCGCGAGCAGGTGCTCGAGCGCGCGGTGATGGGCGTCGAGCGCGCGCGCCGGCGAGTCGACGACGTGGAGTTCTCCGCCGAGGACGCGTTGAGGACGGAGCCGGAGTTCCTGGCCGAGATCTGCAGCGCCGCGGTCGCCGCGGGTGCGACCACGCTGAACATCCCCGACACCGTCGGCTACACCACGCCCAGCGAGATCCGCGCGCTGTTCGAGTACCTGCGCACCCACGTCCGCGATGCCGACAAGGCGGTATTCAGCGCGCACTGCCACAACGACCTGGGCCTGGCGGTGGCCAACTCGCTGGCGGCCATCGAAGGCGGCGCGCGCCAGGTCGAGTGCACCGTCAACGGCATCGGCGAACGCGCCGGCAATTGCGCGCTCGAGGAACTGGTGATGGCCCTGCGCGTGCGCAGCCACTACTACGGCGCGCACACCCGCATCGACAGCAGGCGCCTGGTCCCGACCTCGCGCCTGCTCTCGCGCATCACCGGCATGGCGGTGCAGCGCAACAAGGCCGTGGTCGGGCAGAACGCCTTCGCGCATGAGTCCGGCATCCACCAGCATGGGATGCTCAAGCACCGCGGCACCTACGAGATCATGCGTCCCGAGGACGTGGGCTGGTCGCAGTCGCAGATGGTCATGGGCCGGCACAGCGGGCGCGCCGCCCTCGCCGATCGCCTGCAGGCCCTCGGCTTCCACCTGGAGGAGGCCTCGTTGAACCGCACCTTCGCCGCGTTCAAGGCGCTGGCCGAGAAGAAGCGCGAAGTCTTCGATGCCGACCTCGAGGCACTGGTCCTGGGCAGCGATGCGGTCGTCGCGCGTGGCTGGCGGCTGTCGCGCCTGCACATCAGCACCGGCGCGGGCGGCGACGTCGACGCCCTCCCGACCGCCAGCGTGCAGTTGCTGGGGCCGGACGGCGAGACCGTCAGCGAGGCCGCGATCGGCGACGGTCCGGTGCATGCCCTGTTCGCCGCGCTGGCGCGCGCCACCGGCATCGGACTCGACGTCGACAGCTACCAGGTCTCCAGCGTCACCACCGGCGACGATGCCCAGGGCCAGGCCCAGGTCATCGCCCGCGTCGCCGGCGCCGAAGTCACCGGATCCGGCACCAGCACCGACATCCTGGAGGCCAGCGCGCACGCCTGGCTGGATATTGCCAACCGCGTCGCCCGCACCCAGTCCCGTCCGTCCCCCGCCCTTCCCGCCGCCCGCGTCGCGGCCACCGCATGAGTGTCCCTATGCCCACCGAAACCCGTCCGTCGCCCGGACCCCGCACACTGTTCGACAAACTCTGGGAGGCCCACCTGGTCGCGCCGGAGAGCGACGCGGCGCCCGGCGTGCTCTACGTCGACCTGCACCTGATCCACGAGGTCACGTCGCCGCAGGCGTTCTCGGAACTTGAGGCGCGCGGCCTGTCGCCACGCCGTCCGGACCTGACCAAGGGCACCATGGACCATTCCACGCCGACCCTGCCCGCGGGGGCGGACGGCGTGCTGCCCTATGCCAACGCGGAGGCGCGCGCACAGGTCGATCGACTGCGCGACAACTGCGCGCGACACGGGATCGAGCTGTTCGACATGGACCACCCCTCGCGGGGCATCGTCCACGTCATCGGTCCCGAGCTCGGCCTGACCCGGCCGGGCATGACCATCGTCTGCGGCGACAGCCATACCGCCACCCACGGCGCGTTCGGCGCGCTGGCCTTCGGCATCGGCACCAGCGAAGTGGGCCACGTGCTGGCCACGCAGTGCCTGCTGCAGCGCAAGCCGCGCACCCTGGCCATCAACGTGGAAGGCAGGCTCCGTGCCGGCGTCACCGCCAAGGACCTGATCCTGCACGTGATCGGGGTGATCGGCGTCAACGGCGGGACCGGCCACGTGATCGAGTACCGGGGCAGCGCCATCCGCGCCCTGTCGATGGACGAGCGCATGACCGTGTGCAACATGTCCATCGAGGCCGGGGCGCGCGCCGGACTGGTGGCGCCCGACGACACCACCTTCGAGTACCTGCGCCGCACCCCGCGGGCGCCACGCGGCGCGGCGTTCGAGCGCGCCGTGGCCGCGTGGCGCGAACTTCGCAGCGACGACGGCGCGCGCTTCGACCGCGAAGTCCATGTCGATGCCGGCGACATCCTGCCCACGATCACCTGGGGCACGCACCCGGGCCAGGTCGCGGCGGTGTCCGCCCGCCTGCCCGATACGCGCGCCACCGACGAAGCCAAGGCCCGCGACTACATGGGCTGGGAGGCCGACGCCCCGCTCGCCGGCCGGCCGGTGGACGTGGTGTTCATCGGCAGTTGCACCAACTCCCGACTGTCCGACCTGCGCGATGCGGCCCGCGTGCTGGACGGACGTCGCGTCCATCCGCGCGTGCGCATGCTGGTCGTCCCCGGCTCCGAGCAGGTCAAGCGGGACGCCGAGGCCGAGGGGATCGACGCGATCGTCCGCGCCGCCGGCGCAGAGTGGCGGGAGCCGGGCTGCTCGATGTGCATCGCCATGAACGGCGACCTGGTCGCCCCGGGCCAACTGGCGGTCTCGACCAGCAACCGGAACTTCGAAGGACGCCAGGGCAAGGGCGCGCGCACCGTGCTGGCCTCGCCGCTGACCGCCGCGGCCTGCGCGATCGCGGGCGAGATCACCGATCCGCGTGACCTCCTCGCGGCCACCACGCCGCAACGCGTCCACGCACTGGAGACCGCATGATGCGCCCCCTCGCCGAACTCAGGTCGCGCACCGTCGTGCTGCGCGAACGCAACATCGATACCGACCAGATCATCCCCGCGCGCTTCCTGACCACCACCGAGCGCCAGGGCCTGGGCCAGCACGCCTTCAAGGACTGGCGCCAGCGCGAGGACGGCTCGCCCAATCCCGGGTTCCCGTTCAATCGACCGGAGAACGCGGGCGCGTCGATCCTCGTCGCCGGTCGCAATTTCGGCTGCGGCTCGTCGCGGGAGCACGCGCCCTGGGCCCTCGTCGACCTGGGCGTGCGCGCGGTGATCAGCGCCGAGATCGCCGACATCTTCCGCAGCAACGCGCTCAAGAACGGCCTGCTGCCCGTGGTGCTGGAGGAGGCCGTCGTCGACGAACTGCTCGACCACCCCGGCATCGAACTGCGCATCGACGTCGCGCGCCGCCGCGTCACCCTGCCGGGCGGCAGCGAGGTCGAGTTCCCCCTCGACACCTTCGCCCGGACCTGCCTGCTGGAGGGCGTCGACCAGATGGGCTACCTGCTCAGGCAGGCGCCCGCCATCCAGCGATACGAGCAAACCCACCAGGAGGAGCCCGCACATGCATGCTGAAATCGTCGTATTGCCCGGTGACGGCATCGGCCCCGAGGTCACGTCCGCCGCCGTGCAGGTGTTGCTGGCGGTCGGCAAGCGCTACGGCCACGCGTTCCGCTTCAAGGAGCACCTGATCGGCGGCGCGGCGATCGATGCCACCGGCGACGCCCTGCCGGGCGACACCCTCGCGGCCGCGCGCAAGGCCGATGCGGTGCTGCTCGGCGCCGTGGGCGGACCGAAGTGGTCCGATCCCAGGGCCGCGGTGCGACCGGAGCAGGGCCTGCTGGCGATCCGTCGCGCACTGGGCCTGTACGCCAACCTGCGGCCGGTGGCGCCGCATCCGGCCGCGTTCGGTGCCTCGCCGATCAAGCCGCACCTGCTCAATGGCGTGGACCTGATGGTGGTGCGCGAACTCACCGGCGGCATCTACTTCGGCGAGAAGCAGCGGAGCGGGGACCGCGCCAGCGACCTGTGCGAGTACAGCGTCGCGGAGATCGAGCGCGTGGTCCGACGCGCCTGCGAACTGGCGCGCGGCCGCCGCGGACGCCTGACCTCGGTCGACAAGGCCAACGTCCTGGAAACCTCGCGCCTGTGGCGGGAAGTCACCACGCGCGTGGTCCGCGACGAATTCCCCGACATCGAGCTCGAGCACCAACTGGTCGACTCGATGGCGATGCACCTGCTGGCGAAGCCGCGCGAGTACGACGTGATCGTGACCGAGAACATGTTCGGCGACATCCTCACCGACGAAGCCTCCATGCTCGCCGGCTCGCTGGGCCTGCTGCCTTCGGCCTCGCTGGGCGAGGGACGGGTCGGCCTCTACGAGCCCATCCATGGCTCGGCACCCGACATCGCCGGCCGCAGCATCGCCAATCCCCATGCCGCGATCCTCAGTGCGGCGATGCTGCTGCGTCACTCCCTGGGCCTGGAGGCCGAAGCGGCATGCGTGGAAGCCGCGGTGTCGGGCGCGCTGGCGGCGGGCGTGTTCACCGCCGATCTCGCGGCGGACGGGCAGGCCGTGTCGACGCGGGAAGCCACCCTGGCGGTGATCGACCAGTTGCAGCGCGACTGCGTGGCGGTCGAGCTGCGCGACTGACACCAACGGCCGCGGGCCGCGTGCATCCGCCCGCGCGGATGCACGACGCGCAGGCGGCGAAGGACGCGGCAGCTCCCGGTCTCCCTCCCCATTGCGCGGGGAAGGGAGACGGAGGCATCGCCCGATGCGGGGCCGCGGCGGCGCCTCAGGTCGTGGCCGGCACCTTGACCCGGAACCACGCGGCGTAGAGCGCCGGCAGGAAGAACAGCGTCAGCACGGTGGCGACCAGCAGGCCGCCCATGATCGCGACCGCCATCGGGCCGAAGAACACGCTGCGCGACAGCGGGATCATCGCCAGGATCGCGGCCAGCGCGGTCAGCACGATCGGGCGGAAGCGGCGCACGGTGGCTTCGACGATGGCCCGCCAGGTCTCGTGGCCCTCCGCGCGGTCCTGCTCGATCTGGTCGACCAGGATGACCGAGTTGCGCATGATCATGCCGGCCAGGGCGATCGTGCCGAGCATGGCGACGAAACCGAACGGCACGCGGAACACCAGCAGGAACAGGGTCACGCCGATCAGGCCGAGCGGTGCCGTCAGCAATACCATCACGCTGCGCGAGAAGCTGCGCAGCTGCAGCATCAGCAGGGTGAACACCACGAACAGGAACAGCGGCACGCCGGCGACGATCGAATTCTGGCCGCGCGCCGAATCCTCGACGCTGCCGCCGATGTCGATCGAATAGCCGTACGGCAGGGCCTCGCGCAGGCCATCGAGCGTCGGCGATATCTGCGCCATCACCGTCGCCGGCTGGGTGCCGTCGTAGATGTCCGCGCGCACGGTCATCGTCGGGCGACGGTCGCGATGCCAGATGATCCCGTCCTCGAAGCCGTACTCCAGCGTCGCGACCTGGCGGATCGGCACGTTGCCTCCGCCCTGCACCGGGATCGCCAGGCTGCCCAGTCCCTCCAGGTCGAGGCGATCCTCGTCGGTGCCGCGCAGGCGCATCTCGATCAGCTCGTTGCCCTCGCGGTACGTGCTCACGTGCATGCCCGACAGCGCGCTGCCGAGGAAGCGCGCGATCTGCGCCGAACTCAGGCCGATGGCGCGGGCACGTTCCTGGTCGATGCGCAGGTTCACCACCTTGCCCGGCTCGTCCCAGTCCAGGTTGACGTTGGTGACGTGGGGGTTGGCCTCGATCTTCCCGCGCACCTCGCCGGCGATGCGGCGGATCTCGTCTATGTGCTCGCCGGACACGCGGAACTGCACCGGGTAGCCGACCGGCGGGCCGTTCTCCAGCCGCGTGATGCGCAACTGGAGTTCGGGGAAGCGTGGGACGACCTCCTCGATGAACCATTCGCGCACCGCCTCGCGGGCCTCGTTGTCCTTGGGCAGCAGCACGAACTGGGCGAAGTTCGCCGCCGGCAACTGCTGGTCGAGGGGCAGGTAGAAGCGGGGCGACCCCGTGCCGACGTAGGCCACGTAGTTGTCCAGGTCGTCGCGCGTGGCCAGGATCGCCTCGAGCTTGCGCGCCTGCGCCTCGGTCGCCTTGAGCGAGCTGCCCTCGGCCAGCTCCATGTCGACCATCAGCTCGGGACGCACGGAGTCCGGGAAGAACTGCTGCGGCACGAAGCGGAACAGCATGACCGACGCCACGAAGGCCGCGACGGTGATCAGGATGACGGTCTTGCGTCGCCGCACGCACCAGGCCAGCAGGTGGCGGAAGCGGGCGTAGAACCGCGTGTCGTAGGGATCGTGGTCGCTGCCATCGTGCGCGGCGGGGGCGATGTAGTCGGCGAAGGCCGGGTGGCGATCGGCCCAGCGCTGGCGCTGCGCGGCCCAGCGCGCGCCCAGCGAACCGGGCTTCGGCGCGGCGCCATGGCCGTGGTCGGGCAGCAGCTTGTCGCCCAGGTAGGGAATGAACATCACCGCCGCGATCCACGACACGACCAGGGCGATGGTCACGACCTGGAACAGCGAGCGCGTGTATTCGCCCGTGCTCGAGGCCGCGGTCGCGATCGGCAGGAAGCCGGCGGCGGTGATCAGGGTGCCGGTCAGCATCGGGAAGGCCGTACTGTCCCAGGCGAAGGCGGCCGCCTTCAGGCGGCTCAGCCCCTGCTCCATCTTGATGGCCATCATCTCCACGGCGATGATCGCGTCGTCGACGAGCAGGCCCAGCGCCAGCACCAGCGCGCCGAGCGAGATCTTGTGCAGGCCGACCCCGAAGAACGCCATCACCGCGAAGGTCATCGCCAGCACCAGCGGGATCGACAGTGCGACGACCAGGCCGGTGCGCAGGCCCAGCGACAGGAAGCTCACCAGCAACACGATGATCACCGCTTCGGTGAGCACCTTGACGAATTCGCCCACCGAGGCGTCGACGGCGGCCGGCTGGTCGGCGACGCGCTCCAGTGCCATGCCGGTCGGCAGGGTCTCCTGCAGGCGCGCGAATTCCTGGTCCAGGGTCTTGCCGAGGTGGAGGATGTTGCCGCCGTCGCGCATCGCCACGCCCAGGCCGATCGCGTCCTGGCCCATGTAGCGCATCCGCGGCGCGGCGGGATCGGCGAAGCCGCGTTCGACCCGGGCCAGGTCGTCCAGGCGGAAGGTGCGGTCGCCGACGCGGATCGGAAACGCGCGGATCTCGTCGATCGATCGGAACTTGCCTTCCACGCGAAGGGGGACGCGGCTGCTGCCGGTCTCGAAGAAGCCGGCCGGCACCATCGCGTTCTGTTGCTCGAGCGCCTGCTGGACGGCTGCCGCCGGCACGCCCAGCGTCGCCAGCTTGTCGTTGGAGAGCTCGATCCAGACCTTCTCTTCCTGCACGCCGAACAGCTCGATCTTGCCGACGTCGTCCAGCTCCTGGAGCGCGAGCTGTACGCGTTCGGCATAGTCCTTGAGCACGGCGTAGTCGAAGCCTTCGCCGGTCAGCGCATAGATGTTGCCGTAGGTGTCGCCGAACTCGTCGTTGAAGAAGGGCCCGACCACCTCGGCCGGGAGCGTGGCGCGGATGTCGCCCACCTTCTTGCGCACCTGGTACCACAGCGGCTCGATCTCCTTCGAGCGCATGGAGTCGCGCGCCATGAAGACGATCTGCGACTCGCCGGCACGCGAGTACGAGCGGATCGACTCGTACTCGCCGGTTTCCATCAGCTTCTTCTCGATCCGCTCGGTGACCTGGGTCGAGACCTCCTCGGCGGTGGCGCCGGGCCACATCGTCCGGATCACCATCGCCTTGAAGGTGAACTCCGGGTCCTCGCTGCGACCCAGGTTGAAGTAGGAGAACGTGCCGGCGATCGCCACCACCAGCATCAGGTAGACGACCAGGCTGCGATGGCGCAGCGCCCATTCGGAGAGATTGAATCGCATGGCGGCTCAGCGCTCCTGCGCGGGGACGCGGGTAGCGGGGGCGCTGTCGGCCCCCGTCGCGCCGGGGCGTACCGGTCGATTGTCGCGGTCGACGGGCGCCACCACCTGCCCGTCCCGCAACAGGTGGCCACCGGCGGCGACGACCCACTCGTCCGGCGCCAGGCCCCCGGTGATCGCGACGCGGCTGGCCCCGTAACGGCCGACGCCGACGGTCCGGCGCTCCAGCTTCGAACTCACCGGGTCGACCACGTATACCGAGGGGGTGCCATCGACCTCGAGCAGGGCCGCCATCGGCACCGTCAACGCCTCGCCACCGCTGCGATCGAGGTACACGCGCGCACTCTGGCCGAGTTCGACGGCGTCGGTGGCCGCGTCCACGGCGACGCGCGCCGCGAAGGTGCGCGATGCCGGGTCGGCGGCCGGCGAGACCTCACGGATGGTGCCCGGCCAGCGCTTGCCCGGTGCCGACCACAGGCTCACTTCCACGGCCATGCCCGGCTTGACCTGCTCGATCGCGCCCTCGGGTACCGCGAACGCGACCTCGCGCGGGCCGTCCACCGCCAGGGTGAAGATGGCCTGGCCCGCCGCGACCACCTGGCCGGCCTCGGCCTGGCGCGCCGCGATCACGCCGTCGGCGGGCGCCCGCAGCTGCGTGTAGTCCGCCTGGTTGTTGGCGACATCGAGCTCCGCCCGCGCCGCGGTGACCTGGCCCTGCGCGGCGGTGGCCGCCGCGTTCTGGGCGTCGATCGCCGACCGGCTCACGAGCCGGTCCTCGCCCAGCTTGGCGACGCGCGCCTGGTCGGCCCGTGCCCGCGACAGCTCGGCCTCCGCGGCCGCCAGTTGCGCGCGCGCGGCCCTTGCCCGGGCGGCGTAGTCGTCGCCGTCGAGGATGGCCAGCACCTGGCCTTTCTCGACGCGATCGCCGATATCGACCCGACGCTCGACCAGGTTGCCGCCGACCCGGAACGCCAGCGGGCTTTCCTCCCGAGCGCGCACTTCACCGGCGAACGCGTCGTCCCCGGCCTCCCTGGAGACGGGCTGCGCCACGAGGACCGGCCGCGCGGCGTCGGCGGGGACGTCGCCACCGCCACACCCCGACAGGGACAGCAGGGCGGCGGCGAACACCATGGCACGCAAGGCGCTGGCGACGCCGGACGCAGGGCGGGGAGGCATGTATGGCATGGATCGACCTTGGGGGAAGATTAATAAACCGACCGGTACTGTATAAATATAAAACCGGATAGTCTAGTATTGCGTGATGATCAGTTCCGAGCTCCCCCCCAGCAAGCCCTCGGGCCCCGGCCGCCCCAAGGACCCGGCCAAGCGCGCCGCGATCCTCGAAGCCGCCAAGCGCATGTTCACCCAGCACGGGTTCGACGGCGCCAGCATGGACCAGATCGCCACGGAAGCCGGTGTCTCCAAGCTGACGGTGTACAGCCATTTCGGCGACAAGGAAGGCCTGTTCGGCGCGGCGGTGAAATCGCATTGCGAGCAGAGCCTGCCGTCGACCCTGTTCCTCGCCCGCCCGGGCACGCCGCTGCGCGAGCGCTTGCTGGAAATCGCCGAGGCGTTCTACGCGATGATCTCCAGCCCGGAGGCCGTCGCGGGACACCGCATGCTGTGCTCGCCGCAACTGGCGGAGTCGCCGCTGCCCAGGTTGTTCTGGGAGGCCGGCCCGCAGCGGGTCCAGGATGACTTCGCCGAACTGCTCAAGCGTCGCATCGAGGCGGGGGAACTCGTCGTGCCCGACGTGGCCCGCGCCGCGTCGCAGTTCTTCACCCTGCTCAAGGGCGAGCCGCACGCCCAGCTCGTTTTCGGATGTTGCCAGCCCGGCCAGGGCGACGTGCAGGCCCACCTCGCGGCGTCGGTGGACATGTTCCTGGACGCCTACACGGCAGGCACCGGGGCGCGGCGCCGCTGAACCGGCCATGTGTAGTGGTGACTTATGGCACTAAATCACCTGCCTCGATGCCGCCATCCTGACCACTCGCGGGACCTCCCCCGCCGCCGCGTGCCGGCCCGTCGATTAGAATACGGGGCTGACCGCGTGATACGAGAACGACATGACGACGATGGACTACGCCAAGGCACGTGAACTGATGGTCGAACAGCAGGTTCGGCCGTGGGACGTGCTCGACCCCCGCATCCTGGGCGTGCTTTCGGCGCTTCCGCGCGAGGCGTTCGTGGACGAGCCGCACCGGAAGCTCGCGTACTCCGACGTTCCGCTCCCGCTGGGACACGGCGAATTCATGATGAAGCCGGTGCTCGAAGGCCGCAGCCTGCAGTCGCTGGATGTCCAGGTCGGCGAGAGCGTGCTGGAGATCGGCACCGGCAGCGGTTTCCTGACCGCCTGCCTGGGCCGCCTCGGCCGCGAGGTCGTCAGCATCGAGCGCCATGCCGACCTCGCCGCGTCCGCGCGTGCGCGACTGGTCGAGCAGGGCGTCAACAACGCCAGCGTGGTCCATGCGGACGCCTTCGCCTGGGACAACAGCCGGCGCTTCGACGCGATCTGCGTCACCGGGGCCGTCGATGGCATCCCGGAGCGATTCCTGCACTGGCTGGCGCCGGGCGGCCGCATGTTCGTGATCCGCGGCCGCTCGCCGGCGATGGAGGCGGTGCGGGTCACCTCGGCCCAGGGCGATGCATGCAACGACGTCAACGCCGCGCGCATCGAATCGTTGTTCGAGATCGACCTCCCCTATCTCGTGGGCGCCGCGCCCGCGCCAACCTTCGAGTTCTAAAGGAAAAAGGAACCCGCATGATCCGCCGCCCCCTCGTTCTCGCCCTCGCCTTCGTGCTGGCTCCCTCGCTGGCATCGGCCGAAGACCTGATGCAGACCTACGAGCTGGCACGCGCCGGCGACCCGCAGTTCTCCGCGGCCGAATCCAACCGCCTCGCCACGCGCGAAGGCGCGGTGCAGGCCCGCGCGGCGATGCTCCCGCAGCTGGACGGGACGGCCACGCTCAGCCGCAGCAAGACCGAAGGGCCGTCGACCCAGACGCAGCTCGACCCTTCGACCGGCGACTTCATCGAATACAGC
This sequence comes from Gammaproteobacteria bacterium, assembly GCA_030431185.1. GTDB lineage: Bacteria > Pseudomonadota > Gammaproteobacteria > Xanthomonadales > Xanthomonadaceae > Marilutibacter. The sequence goes on from JAUIJO010000071.1 coordinate 11,021, forward strand.
GGCGACATCGAAACCGAAGTGACCACGCGCCGCTACGGGGTCGACCTCAGCCAGATGATCTACGACCGCTCCCGCTTCACCACGCTCAGCAGCCAGAAGGCCCTGAGCATGGCGAGTGATTTCCAGCTGCAGTCGGCGGGCGACAACCTGATCACCCGCACCTCGGCGGCCTACTTCACGGTACTCGTGCAACTCGAGACCCTGGCCGCCGCGCAGGCCGCCGAAGATGCCGCCAAGAAGCAGTTCGACTACGCCGACAAGCGCCTGGAAGTGGGCCTGGCGCCGATCACCGATGTCTACGAGGCACGGGCCCAGTACGAAAGCGCGCGTGCGATCACCATCCTGAGCCGCAACACGCTGGAGGACGCCTACCAGGCGTTGGCCGAGATCACCGGCCAGCCGGTCCGCGACCTCAAGGGACTGCCGAAGGACTTCCAGCCGGCCTTGCCGAACGCGCTGAGCGCCGACGACTGGGTGCAGACGGCGCTCGAGAACAACCCCGCCCTGCAGGCCAAGGAGTACCAGCTCGAGTCGGCCGAGGCGGACGTGGGCACGGCCCGCGCCGGGCATTGGCCGTCGCTGTACCTCAACGGCAGCTACGGCGACGACAGCCAGTGGGGCGATCGCACGTTCAGCAGCGACGGCCTGGGCTCGGTCAACAACCCCATCGACAGCGAAAGCCGCGGGCCCCAGGTCGGCATCACCCTGCGCGTGCCGATCTACGCCGGTGGCGGCATCCAGTCCGGCGTACGCCAGGCACTGGCGCGTCGCGACGTGGTCCAGGACGAGCTCGTCCAGCAGCGCCGTGCGCTGGAGCGCAACGCCCGCAACGCCTACCAGACCCTGGTCGCCGGCATCAGCGAGGTCGAGGCCCGCCGCCTCGCCCTGGTCTCCGCGCAGAGCGCCTACGACGCGTCCAACGTCGGCCTGGAAGTCGGCACCCGCACCGTGCTCGACGTCCTGCAGAACCAGCGCACCCTGTTCGAAGCGCAGCGTGCCTACGCCGAGGCGCGCTACAACTACCTGCAGAGCCGCCTCCTCCTCGAGCAGGCGGCCGGCACGCTGGAGGCCGAGGACGTCATGGACGTCAACCGCCTGCTGACGGTCGATGCCGAGGCCGAAGTCCGGTTGGACTGAGCCTGCGTCCCGGCTTGCCGGACGACGAAGGACCTGGAAGAGGCCGGCGCAAGCCGGCCTTTTTCGTACGCGACGTCGGTGGCGCGCCTTCGCACCCCTCGCCTGGCGCGCCGACCGGCCGGGACAGGGCATGCATCGCTGCGCGCCCCGCTGCGCCGCCACCTCAGGGCGTCGGCGGATTCCGTGGCTTGCCGTCCGCGGCGGGCACGGGCGGCAGGGCCGGCTGGATCAGCGCGAGCGTGGTCGCCAGCGCGCCCCGCCCGGATTCGATGAGCGCGTGCCCGGCTTCGACCATCCGTTCGCATTCCGCCGGCGAATCCAGCAGGGCCAACAGCTCGAGGCCCACGCCGGCCGCGTCCTCGCCGATGCGGATCGCGCCGGCGCGGACGAACAGCCGGGAGATCTCCGCGAAGTTGTGCAGGTGGGGACCGGTCACGATCGCGGTGCCGGCCGCGGCCGGCTCCAGCAGGTTGTGCCCGCCGATGGCCTGCAGGCTGCCGCCCACGAAGGCGACGTCGGCCGCGGCGTAGAACTGCATCAGTTCGCCCAGGGTGTCGACCACGAACACCTCGTCGCTGGCCTGCGGCCAGCGTGCGCGCGAACGGGTCGACACCGCGGCGCCCGACATCCGGGCGAGTTCGGCGACGACCCGGAAACGCTCCGGATGCCTGGGCGCCCAGAGCAGCAGCAGCCCCGGATGGCGCTCGCGCAGGCGACGATGGATCGCCATCACCGCGGCCTCTTCGTCCTCGTGGGTGCTGGCGGCGATCCACACCGGTCCACCGCCGCGATGCTGGCGGCACTGGGCGGCGAA
>JAUIJO010000319.1 GCA_030431185.1 Gammaproteobacteria bacterium
CGACGCCCCGAAGATCCCGGACAGGTTGAAGGCGAGCGATGCCCCGCTGTAGCGCACCTGCGGTGGGAAGAGCTCGGCCAGCAACGTGCCCAGCGGGCCGTAGGTCAGGCCCATGATGGCCAGCCCGACCGACAGGAACAGGACGGTGCCGGTGGCGCTTCCGGCCCCGAACAGCGGCTGGAAGAGGAATCCGAACGCGATGATCGCGGCGGTCGCCCACAGCATCATCCGGCGGCGCCCGACGCGATCGGCATACAGCGCCGACAGCGGGATGGTGGCCGCGAACAGGAGCACGCCGCCCATCTGCATCCAGAGGAAAGTCTCGCGCCCGATGCCCAGTTGCGAGGTGCCCCAACTCAAGGCGAACACGGTCATCAGGTAGAACAGGACGAACGTCGCCAGCGCCAGCAGCGTGCCCAGCAGCAGGGCCCGGGGGTGGCGCACGATGACCTCCATCATGGGCAGGCGTACGCGTTCGTGGCGCTCGATCACCCTCTGGAACGCAGGCGTCTCGGTCAGTCGAAGTCGCATCCACAGGCCGAGCACGACCAGCAAGGCGCTGCCCAGGAAAGGCAGGCGCCATCCCCAGGCCATGAAGTCCGCCTCGTCGAGGAGCGCGGTCAACAGCAGGAATGCGCCGGTCGCCAGCAGGAAACCGATCGGTGCGCCCAATTGCGGGAACATGCCGAACCACGCGCGCTTGCCCGGGGGTGCGTTCTCGGTGGCCAGCAACACCGCCCCACCCCATTCGCCGCCCAGGCCCAGCCCCTGGCCGAACCGGCAGAGCGCCAACAGCGCCGGTGCCGCCACGCCCCACTGCGCATGCGTCGGAAGCAGGCCGATCATGACCGTCGACACGCCCATGGTCAGCAGGGCCGCCACCAGCGTGGCCTTGCGCCCCACGCGGTCGCCGAAATGCCCGAACAGCGCCGAGCCTATCGGCCGGGCGAAGAACGCCAGGGCGAAGGTCGCCAGCGATTGCAGCATCGAGGAGGCCGGGTCGCCCGCGGGGAAGAACAGCGCGGGAAAGACCAGGACCGCGGCCGTCGCATAGATGTAGAAATCGAAGAACTCGATGGTGGTGCCGATCAGGCTGGCGAACAGCACGCGCGCCTTCGATGCCGTGGCCCCCTGGTCCTTCCCCGTTACGGTCATGCGTGCATCGTCCCCGTTCGCCGGTTCGGATGAGGCCGGCCAGGCCTGCATTCTGCCCGATCCGGACACGCCGGGGATGCCGCGCCGCGCGACGCGATCACCGTTTCCCGGTCACCGCGCGACGGAGGTTGGCGCGGGCCCTCGCATCCAGTCGCTCGTGGAAGAAGTCGCTCAGGTAGATCCGCTCGCGCGCCAGCAGCCCCTTCAGGAAGCGCCGGCGATTGATGCGGAACAGCCAGCCCGGCACGTGGCGGCGATACTCGCTGGCGATGCCACGGTCGTAGGCGTCGAAGGCATCTGGCGACGCGCCCAGGATGGCCATGTCGCAATCGAGGAAATGCCGGACATCATCCGGGTGCGCGTCCGCGTCGAAGTCCGCCGGCTCGAACTGCCCGTGCCGCGCGGTGAGCAGGATCAAGCCCTCGACGCGTTCGACGTCCACGAGGCCACCCGGCATCCATTGCCCGATCTCCTCGCGCGCGAACTGCGCCGAGCGCGCTTCGTTGTCGCGACGCGCGGGATCATAGATGGCATCGTGGTACAGGGCCGCCAGGCGCACTTCATCGGGTTGACGCCATCCGGGACCGGCCGCGACCGCGTCGACATGCCGCAGGACCTCCTCGACGTGGCCGAAGTTGTGGTACGCGCGGCTCGGCCGCGCGTAGGCCTCGCGCAGCCGCGTCCACTGTGCGTCGGGGATCGGTGGGTCGGGGAGCTGATTCATCGCGGGGCCGTCCGGCCATCGCAGCCGATCGCAACCCGGCACGTTTCGACGCCCGTACTACCGCCTGTCTGCCTATCGATACCGTTCATCAATATTCACGAGGTTTGAAATATTCGTGTAACCCACGGCAGGTCCGGACAGGGTCAGATGGATCCATACCCGAACGATACAGGCCGCACGGCCGGAAGGAGCATCCATGAAGTCCACCCTCCTCGCTGTCGCACTGCTCGCGTGCGTCCCGCTCGCCAGCCAGGCGCAGGCCCGTGACCCCTCCGCGAACGCGTCCAGCGAACAGGTCCATACCTTCGCGATCGACCTCGACGGCGATGGCCGGGTGACGTCGATGGCGCCCACCTCGGACATGCCCGACGCCCTCCGGACCGCGCTGGAATCGCGCATCGCCGAATGGGTGTTCCGGCCCGCCCCCCGCGAGGGCGGTCCCGCCGACTCCACCCGCAGTTATCTTCGCATCGCCGTGGCCACCGACGGCCCC
>JAUIJO010000072.1 GCA_030431185.1 Gammaproteobacteria bacterium
TCGCGGATGTCGGACTTCACCAGCCACCAGAAGTGCAGGACCGCCAGCACCGCGATGGCGTAGACCAGTTTGTGCAGCCGCCCCCAGTTGCGACCCAGCCAGCGGATCGCCGCCTGCGTGGACGTCGCCGCCAGCGGGACCAGCAGCAGCCAGGCCACGAAGCCGACGGTGATGTAGGGACGCTTGACGATCTCCTCGAAGATCTGGGTCCAGTAACCGCGCAGGTCCAGTACGAGGTAGGCCAGCAGGTGCAGGGTCGCGTAGGCGAACGCGTAGAGCCCGAGCATGCGGCGGAAGCGCAGCAGCACGGACTTGCCCGTCAACTGTCGCAACGGCGTCACCGCCAGGGTGAGCAACAGCAGGCGAAGTGCCCACAGGCCCAGCCGGTGCTCGATCTCGGCGACCGGATCCGCCCCGAGTCCCCCGCTGCCGGTCATCCATTCCCGGTAGACCTGCCAGCCCAGGTAGGCGGCGGGGGCCAGCGCGAGCAGGTGTGCCACCGCCTTCGCCACCACCACCCCGGTCGGGGTTCGCGGACGCGCGGGTCGCTTGCGGCCCTTGGGGGCCGCGCCGTTGACCGTCGCCATCGATTTCAGAACCAGCGTTTGAGGTTCATGCCCGCGTACATCTCGCCGACCTGGTCGGCGTAGCCATTGAACAGGCGGGTCGGGATGCGTTCGGCGAACAGTTTGCTGCCCGAGCCGGCGATCCGGCGTTCGGTCTTCTGGCTCCAGCGCGGATGGTCGACGTCTGGATTGACGTTGGAGAAGAAGCCGTACTCGCTGGGCTGCAGCTGGTTCCAGCTGCAATGCGGCGGATTGCGGGTGAAGGTGATCGCCACGATCGACTTGATGCTCTTGTAGCCATATTTCCAGGGCACGACCAAGCGCAGCGGCGCCCCGTTCTGCTGCGGGAGGGCCTTCCCGTACAGACCGGTGGCGAGCAGGGTCAGCGGATTCATGGCCTCGTCGATGCGCAGGCCCTCGCGATAGGGCCAGTCGATCGAGCGATAACGCAGTCCAGGCATCTGGTCGCGGTCGGCGAGGGTGGTGAAGGCCACGTACCGGGCCTTGGAGTTGGGGGCGAAGCGCTTGAGCACGTCGGCCAGCGGTACGCCCATCCACGGGATCACCATCGACCAGCCCTCGACGCAGCGCAGGCGGTAGATGCGCTCCTCGGGCGTGAGCCCCTTGAGCAGGTCGTCCAGCGACAGGGTCCCGGGCTTGTCGCATTCGCCTCCGACCGCCACCGACCATGGCGACGTACGCAATGTCCTGGCCGCTTTGGACGGATCGTCCTTGTTGGTCCCGAACTCGTAGAAGTTGTTGTAGGTGGTGACGTCCTCGTAGCGCGTGAGCACCTCATCGGTCTTGAAACCGGCCCGAGCTTCGGCCTCGGTCACGCTGACGCCCTCGGGCGGGGGCGGCACGGCCTCGGCGCAGCCGGGCAGGGCGAGGGCGGGGGCGACGGCCAACGCGGCGACGAGCCTGCGCCGTTGCAGGTAGACCGCTTCGTCGGTGATTTCCGAGGCGGGAATTCTCAGGGCATTACGCAAAGTCATGACCGGCTCCATCGCTTGGCTGCACCATCGCATATACGCTGTGAACGCCCAAAAGGTTACGCCGGCAACGGACCGCAACCCCGGTGCTGCACTGCGGCATACTAGATGGCCCACCGGCCCGCCCCGCGGCAGGCCTTATCTTTCACAGAAGATCGACGTAGAAGATCGCAACAGCCTTGGAGTCCCCGATGACGCGTGCGTACAACTTCAGTGCCGGCCCGGCCACCCTGCCCGAATCCGTGTTGCAGCAGGCCCAGGCGGAAATGCTCGAATGGCACGGGGCGGGCGCGTCGATCGTCGAACTCAGCCACCGGGGACCGGAGTTCCTGCAGGTGGCCCAGGAGGCCGAGGCCGACCTGCGCCGCCTGATGGCGATCCCCGACGACTACGCGGTGCTGTTCCTGCAGGGCGGCGCCACCGGCCAGCAGGCCCTGATCCCGCTGAACATCGCCAGCCAAGGCCAGAAGGCCGACTACGTGTTGACGGGGCACTGGGGCAAGACCGCGATCAAGCAGGCCAAGCCCTATGTCGACGTGAACATCGCCGCCAGCAGCGAGGCGGGTGGGTATCGCGACGTCCCCGCGCGCGACACGTGGACGCTCTCCGAGGACGCGGCCTACGTGCACGTGACCGCCAACGAGACCATCCATGGCGTGGAGTTCCGGGACATCCCGGAGGTCGGCGACGTACCGCTGGTGGCGGACTTCAGTTCCAGCATCGTGTCCGAGCCGCTGGACGTGTCGAAGTTCGGCGTCATCTATGCCGGTGCGCAGAAGAACCTCGGACCGGTCGGCATCAGCGTGGTCATCATCCGGCGCGACCTGCTCGAGCGCGCGGGCCAGCCGCGGGCGGACATCTTCACCTATGCCTCGCACGTCGCGAAGGAATCGATGCTCAACACGCCGCCGACCTGGAACTGGTACCTGGCCGGGCTGGTGTTCAAGTGGATGCTCGGGCAGGGCGGGGTGGAGCATTTCGCCAAACTCAACGCGCGCAAGTCGGCACTGCTGTACGACGTGATCGACAACTCGGGCGGCTTCTACCGCAACGAGGTCGCGACCGGTGCACGCTCGCGGATGAACGTGCCCTTCTTCCTGAAGGACGAGGCGCTCGACAAGCCGTTCCTCGCCGAGGCCAGGGCCGCGGGCCTGATCTCGCTGAAGGGCCACCGCGCACTGGGCGGCATGCGCGCGTCCATCTACAACGCGATGCCCGAGGAGGGCGTGCAGGCGCTCGCGGACTTCATGCGCGACTTCCAGCAACGCAACGGTTGAGCGGCGCGCGCCGCCCGTGCCCGGCCGGGATGCCGGGCTGACCGGCCCGGGGGCAGGCATCCCGCCAGGGATCGCCGCGCCGGGCCCAAGAAGGCAGTGGAATACCGATGACTGAGAAAGCAAAGAGCGGCAAGGGCGCGAAGCCGAGGAAGGCGGGGAAGCCTGCGCCGGGCGCCGCGCCCCGTGCGAAGAAGGGGGCAGGCCCCGGGCGCCCGGCACCGCCGAGGGCACCCGGGCCGGCAAAGACCGCGGCGCCGGCCTCGCCTGCTTCCGGCAAGGCCGGCAAGCCCGACCTGGGCGAGTTGCGCATCCGCATCGATGGCATCGATCGCAGCATCCAGGCCTTGATCGCCGAGCGCGCCCAGTTCGCCGGCCAGGTCGGCCAGGCCAAGGGCAAGCTCGCCGCCGCCGTCGACTACTACCGTCCCGAGCGCGAGGCACAGGTGCTGCGCCGCGTGGTCGACCGCAACGACGGCCCGCTCAACGACGACGTGCTGGTGCGGGTATTCCGCGAGATCATGTCCGCCTGCCTGGCGCAGCAGGAGCCGTTGAAGATCGGCTTCCTCGGGCCGGAGGGCACGCATTCGCAGCAGGCGGTCTACAAGCACTTCGGCCATTCCATCCACGCATTGCCGTTGGGGACGATCGAGGAAGTGTTCCAGGAGGTCGAATCCGGCGCGGCCGATTTCGGCGTGGTGCCCGTGGAGAACTCCACGCAGGGCACCATCCAGTCGACGCTGGACATGTTCCTGACCTCCGGCGTGAAGATCTGCGGCGAGGTGGAGTTGCGCGTGCACCAGCACCTGCTGTCGCGCGTGGGCGCGATCGAAGGCATCGAGCGGGTCTACTCCCACCCGCAGTCCTTCGCGCAGTGCAAGGCCTGGCTGCGCCAGTACCTGCCCCATGCCGAGAAGATCCCGGTCAGCAGCAATGCCGAAGCGGCGAGGCGTGCGCGCGGTGCCGACGATGCCGCCGCGATCGCGGGGATCAGCGCGGGCACGGTGTACGGACTCAAGAGCATCGCCGGCCCGATCGAGGACCGGCCCGACAACACGACCCGCTTCCTCGTCCTGGGGCGTGAACTGTTCCCGGCGTCGGGCAACGACCGCACGTCGCTGCTGGTGTTCATCAAGGACCAGCCGGGCGCGCTGTTCAACATCCTGGCGCCACTGGCACGGCATGGCCTGAGCATGAACCGGATCGAATCGAGGCCGGGGCATACCGGCCTGTGGCAGTACGCATTCTTCATCGACGTGGCCGGGCACGTGGAGGAGGAGAACATGCGCCGGTCGCTGGCGGAGATGGCCGACTTCGTCGAGGACGTGAAGATACTCGGGTCCTACCCCGTCGCGATTTCATGAGCGCGCGCGTCGCTGATGCCCCGGGGCGGGGCGGGGCGGGCCACGGCTTCGACGAGGCCTGGTTCGCCTCGCGCGCGACGGCGGGGGTGCAGGCCCTGAAGGCCTACGACCCGGGCCACGACCTGGTGGCCTTCCGCCGCCGTTTCGGCGAGCTGGCGCTGGTCGAGCTGGGTTCCAACGAGAACCCCTACGGGCCGTCCGCCGACGCCCGGGCGGCGATCCTCGACAACCTGCATGCCCTGCATCGCTACCCCGATCCGCTCGGGGGCGACCTGAAGCGGGCGCTGGCACGCGTGCACGGTGTCGGCATCGAGCGGCTGCTGCTGGGCAACGGTTCGCACGAGCTGCTGATGCAGCTGGCGCAGGTCTTCGCCGGTCCGGGCCTGGACGTGGTGTTCCCCCGGTTCGGCTTCGCGGTGTTCGCCCTCGCGACGCAGGCCGCTGGCGCGAACATGCGGATCGCCGAGCCCCTGCCGCGCGACGCGGCCATGCCCCTGGGGCACGATCTGGAAGCCGTGCTGGCGGCGATCACGCCCGCCACGCGCCTGGTCTACCTGGCCAATCCGAACAACCCGACCGGCACCTGGTTCGGGGCCGGGGCGCTGGCCGACTTCCTCGGTCGCGTACCGGACGAGGTGATCGTGGTGGTCGACGAGGCCTACGCCGAGATGGCCGACGCGCCCGACTACGCCAGCGCGCTGGCACTGCTGGAGCGGCATCCGAACCTCGTCGTCACCCGCACCTTCAGCAAGGCCTACGGACTGGCCGGGCTGCGCGTGGGGTACCTGGTCGCCGCCCCGGGCCTGGTGGCGGTCATGGAGCGCCTGCGCGAGAGTTTCAACGTCAATGGGCCGGCGCTGGCGGCATGCGAGGCCGCGTTGGGCGACACGGCGCACCTGCGCTGGGCCTGCGAGCGCAATGCGGAGCAACGTGCGGCGCTGGCGGAGGCCCTGCGGGCCCGGGGACTGGAGGTCTTCCCTTCGCAGACCAACTTCATCCTGGTGGACTTCGGCGTGGATGCAGCGCCGCTCGAGGCCGCGCTGGCCGCGCGCGGCGTGGTGCTGCGTCCGATGGGCGGCTACGGCCTGCCCCGCTGCCTGCGCATCAGCGTGGGCAATCCCGACGAGAACCGGCGCCTGCTGGGCGCCCTCGACGAGGTGCTGGCATGAGTGGATCGGGCGCGGCCTGGGTCGCGGGAGGCGGTCGCGCCGTGCAGGGCGAGCTGAAGGTGCCCGGCGACAAGTCGGTCTCGCACCGCGCGATCATGCTCGGCGCGCTGGCCGAGGGCACGACCCGCGTCAGCGGTTTCCTCGAGGGCGAGGACACGCGGGCGACCGCGCGGGTGTTCGAATCGCTCGGCGTCCGGATCGACACGCCCAGTGCCAGCGAGCGCGTCATCCAGGGGGCCGGCCTGTGGGGCTTGCATGCGCCATCGGGGGCACTCGACTGCGGCAACGCCGGCACCGGCATGCGCCTGCTGGCCGGCGTCCTGGCGGGGCAACGCTTCGACAGCACCCTGGTCGGCGATGGCTCGCTGTCCCGGCGGCCGATGCAGCGCGTCATGGACCCGCTGTCGCGGATGGGCGCCTCGTTCGAGGCCGAGCCCGGCGGCCTGCCTCCCTTGAGGATCCACGGGAATAAAGTCCTGCAAGGCATTGATCATCAAACAACTGTTGCGAGCGCCCAGGTCAAGTCGGCGATCTTGCTCGCCGGTTTGTACGCCCGGGGCGAGACGTCGGTGGTGGAGGCCCATCCCACCCGCGACTACACCGAGCGGATGCTGGCGGCGTTTGGCTGGCCGATCGAGTTTTCCCCCGGGCGGGCACGCCTGGCGGGCGGGCACGTGCTGCGGGCGACCGATATCGACGTGCCCGCCGACTTTTCCTCGGCGGCGTTCTTCCTGGTCGCGGCCAGCCTCGTGCCGGGCTCGGCCCTGCGTCTGCGGGCCGTGGGGATGAATCCGCGGCGGACGGGCCTGCTGGGCGCACTGCGCTTGATGGGCGCCGACATCGTCGAGGAGAACCCGCGCGAGCATGGCGGCGAGCCCGTCGCCGACCTTCTGGTGCGACACGCACCGCTGCGGGGGATCGAGGTGCCCGAAGCGCTGGTGCCGGACATGATCGACGAGTTCCCGGCGCTGTTCGTCGCGGCCGCCGCGGCCCGGGGCCGCACCGTGGTCCGGGGCGCATCGGAATTGAGGGTCAAGGAGTCCGACCGTATCGCGACGATGGCGGCCGGACTCCGGGCACTGGGCGTGTCCATCGACGAGACCCCGGACGGGGCCGTGATCGAGGGCGGTCGCATCGGCGGGGGGACCGTCCACAGCCACGGCGACCACCGGATCGCGATGAGCTTCGCGGTCGCGGCCCAGATCGCCGGCGACGAGGTGCGGATCGAGGACGTCGCCAACGTGGCCACCTCGTTCCCCGGCTTCGTGGCTTTGTCGAACGGTATCGGCATGGGCCTGGCCGAGGCCTGAGCGGGGACGCCGCGTCCGCGCCCGGATGTCCTCGCCGGCGGGCCGAGGCTAGCGCTTGAACTCGATGGGCACGTTGACCGATGCCTCGACCGCCTGGCCGTTCGACTCGGCCGGCTGGAACCGCCAGCGGCGCACCGCGTCCATCGCCGCGCGGTCCAGGCGGCGATAGCCGCTGCTGCGGGCGATGTCGATGTCGCGCGGACGGCCATCGAGGCCGATCGTCGCGCGCACCATCACCGTGCCGGTCTCGCCCCGTCGCAGCGACGTCGCCGGATAGCGCGGCGGCGGGGTCTGGCCGGGGATTGGACGCGGTTCACCCACCGCCGCGGGCGGCAGCGGGTCCATGGCGACGGGTGCGGGCAACGGCGCTTCGCTGGGCGCCGGGGGCGGTGGCGGGGCGGGCGGCTCCACCAGGTGCGGCCGCGAGTCGTCGTCGGCGATCCGTGCCGGCGCATCGCCCATGCCACTGGCGCCATCGTCGTCGGCCGGCAACGGGGAGGGCAGCGCGGTGTAGGCGGGGCCATCGGCAGTGGGCGGCGCGGGGTCCGATGCGTCGGGCGCGTCATCCCGTCGCCCCGCCATCCATGCGAGCAGGAACAAGAGCAGGCCCGCGACGAGCGCACCGAGCAGCCAGGCCCAGGTGTGCGGCAAGGGCCGCCAGGCACTGAAATCGATGCCCCGGTCTTCCGCCGCGGCGCGCCTGCGGGCGTGTGGATGGGTGGACGATCGGGCAGTCGAGGCAGGCATGGATCAATGCGCGGATCGGGAACGTGTCCCCATTCTGGCACGTGGGCCGGTGAACCCGGCACGAACGCGGGCGACAGGCGCGCCCGGACCGGCGATAATCACCGGCCCGTTCCGCCAGCGACCCGACCCCATGCTCGATCCCAGCCTGTTGCGCCAGCAGCCCGCCGACCTTGCCGCCCGCCTGCGCGAAACGCGCGGTTACGCGCTCGATGCCGACGCGCTGGCCTCGCTGGAAGCGGAGCGCAAGCAGGTGCAGGTGCGCACGCAGGAACTCCAGAACCTGCGCAACACCCGCTCCAAGGCCATCGGCCAGGCGAAGGCGAAGGGCGAGGACGTCGCGCCGCTGCTGGCGGAAGTGGCCGGTTTCGGCGAGGAGCTCAAGGCCTGCGAGGGGCGTCTGGAGGCGATCAAGGCCCGGCTGGACGCGATCACCCTCGGCATCCCGAACCTGCCCGACGCCAGCGTTCCGCTGGGCAGCGACGAGTCGGGCAACGTGGAACAGCACCGCTGGGGCACGCCGCGGGCCTTCGATTTCGAGGTCAAGGACCACGTCGAGCTGGGCGCGCGCAACGGCTGGCTGGACGGCGACACCGCGGCCAAGCTGTCCGGCGCGCGCTTCACCGTCCTGCGCGGGCAACTGGCCCGCCTGCACCGCGCCCTGGCGCAGTTCATGCTGGACCTGCACACCGGCGCGCACGGCTTCGAGGAGACGAGCGTACCTGTTTTGGTAAATGCTGAGTCACTACTCGGAACTGGGCAGCTCCCCAAGTTCGAAGACGACCTTTTTCACCAGGTGCGGTATCCATATGGTGCGGTCAGCGCGATCGAGATCGGTCAGGAGCTGGCAGGCGTCGCCAAATTGGGGCAGCAGGAGAAGTTTCAGCTAAAACTGGGTGCTGAACGTGTCAATGAGCTACTACGTTCTGCTACTGAACGGTATTTGATCCCAACAGCAGAGGTTCCGTTGACCAACATCGTCCGCGACGAGATCGTCGAGGCCGACCGACTGCCCATGCGCATGACCGCGCACTCCTTGTGCTTCCGCTCCGAGGCCGGCAGCCACGGCCGCGACACCCGCGGCATGATCCGCCAGCACCAGTTCGAGAAGGTCGAGCTGGTCAGCATCGCCCGGCCCGCCGACAGCGATGCCGAGCACGAGTCCATGACCCGGGCCGCCGAGACCGTGCTCGAGAAGCTCGGGCTGCCGTATCGCCGGATGCTGCTGTGCAGTGGCGACATGGGCTTCTCGGCCAGCAAGACCTACGACCTCGAGGTCTGGCTGCCTTCGCAGGACACCTACCGGGAGATCTCCTCGGTGTCCAACTGCGACGCGTTCCAGGCGCGGCGGATGCAGGCGCGCTGGCGCAACCCGGAGACCGGCAAGCCCGAGCCGGTGCATACCCTCAACGGGTCGGGCGTGGCGGTCGGGCGCTGCCTGATCGCGGTGATGGAGAACTACCAGAACGCGGACGGTTCGATCACCGTGCCCGAGGCCCTGCGCGGCTACATGGGCGGCGTCGAACGGATCGCCTGAGCCGCACGCGCGCGAACGGGCCGGCCCCGGGGGCCGACCCGCCTTCGCCAAGCCGTCAGGACAGGGCGGTCAGAACAGGTCGCCAGCCGGCCAGGCCGACACGCCCTCGACGATCTCCTTGAGCATCGTATCGATCTCCTTCGCCTCGCCGGCGCTCGAGTTGGCGGTCGCCGCGTAGCCGAAGCCATCGCTGCGGCGCCGGTACACCGCGTTGGTGCCGCTCATCGAGCCGTAGTGCGCGTAGGACGTGCTGAGCACGGTCTCGTGGCGCATGAAGCGCAGCAGGTCGGCGGGGGTGGCGATCCAGCCGCCATGCGAGTCGAAGCGCCTGGGCTTGACGCTCGAGTAAGCGCCGCTGCCGTAGTACTTCACCTCGTTGGTCTTGCGGTCGGCTTCCTTGTCGCCGCCGATCACCATGCCCGGTGCGCCGGCGGGCTTGAGGATCGTGTCGCGCACGTAGGCCTCGTACGACTTGCCGCTGCGCGCCTCGATCACGCGGCCGAGCAGGCAGTAACCGAAGTTGGAGTACGTCTGGTCGCTCGGCAGCCCGGGGTTGGTGCCGGGGGCGTAGCCCAGCGGATAGTTCTCCAGCGCCCAGTTGATCAGGCCCGCGTGGGTGGTGCCGGTGTAGGCGAACATGGGGTCGCTGGCGTTGCCGTCCTTGTCGATGCGCCTGAAGCCGGCGCGATGTCGGACCAGGTGGTCGACGGTGATGTCCTCGATGTCGGGGTTGTTGGACGGCGTCGCGAACTGTCCGCCCAGCACGCTGTTGGCGCCGAAGACCTTCGAGTTCATCGTCAGCGGGGTGTCGTTGGCCAGGCGCGTGACCGCGACCACGGTGATCGGCTTGGACACGCTGGCGATGCGGAAGCGGTGCGCGGGCCCGACCGGCGTGCTGTCGTCGGCCTTGCCGAAGCCGGCCGCGTAGACCAGGCGCTTGTCCTTGCTGATCGCGATCGACAGGCCGGGGATGCCGTTGGCCTTCATGTAGGCGCGCACCTTGTCGTCGATCAGCTTGAGGTCCTGCGCCTTGAACGCCGTGTTCTCCCACAATCCGTTGAAGCGGATGCCGTTGCCGCCATTGAAGGCCTCGATGTAGCGGGGCTCCCAGCTCTGGTACCGGTAGTTGTCGAAGACATGCTGGTAATGCGAGGCCGGGATCCCGTGGCGCGCGGCACCGAGCGGTCCTCCGCTCTTGACCCAGATCGCGGCGTAGCGGTCGCTGTTGCCCTGGCGGTACCCGCTGACGACCTTCAGCCGGTAGCCCTTGCCGGTGAACTCGTTGAAGGCCTGCTGGTAGGCGCTGCCGCTCAGGCCATGGCGCGCGACCCAGGGCGGGCTGTCCTTCTCGAAGATCGCGGCGAAACGCGGCGAGCCCCCCAGGCTGAACGCAGTCAGGTGCGTCGGCGCGTAGCCCTGCCGGGCCATGTCGGTCACGGCCGCCTGGTACTGCTCGGCGGTCATCCCGTGTCGTGCCTTCCAGGCCGGGCCGCCGCGCTTCTCCCAGATGGCCGCGTAGTAGGGCTTGCCGCCGACCGCGTAGCCGTTGACATAGGTCAGGCGGTAGCCCTTCGCGCCGTAGTCATTGAAAGCCGCCTGGTACTGCTGCGGGTCGAGGCCGTGGCGCGCGGCCCAGGCCGGCCCCGACTGCTTCTTCCAGAGTCCGGCGTAGCGGGCGCTGCCGCCCTGCTCATAGCCGGCGACCGATACCAGCCGGTAGCCCTTTCCGCTGTAGGACTGGAAGGCCTGCTGGTACTGGGCCCCGGTCAGGCCGTGTCGCGCGGCCCAGGGCGCGGCGACGGCGGCGTGCAGGCCGAGCAGGAACAGGCCCGCGACCGCGATCGATCGCGCCAGGCCGCGCAGTGGGCGCGGGCGGCGTGCTGCGAGGGTGGGGATATGGGGTTTCATCGTTCTCTCCTTGCTTGATGGGGATGGATCAGTGGTCGAGGCATCCGCAGCTGACCTCGGCGGCATTGCAGCCCTTGTCGCCGCACGCGCAGACCTTCAGGCCGTTGCCGGACGTGCAGGTCGCCTCCAGCGCCGCGCCGGTGGCGGACAGCGCCGCCGGGCCCCGTTGTCCGGCCGTTTGCCCCGGAGGCGGGTGGACGCCGTAGCAGGAACAACTGGTGGCGTTGGCCTGGCACTTGCCGCCAGGCGCACTGCATGCACACGTGGCCTTGCCGTCGGTGCTGGTGCACGTGGCGCCCCGGCTGTCGGAGGGCAGGGCGAGGGCCTGGCGCTGCGGCGACGTGCGGGTCTGCGCCGAAGCCTGGAAGGCGCCCACCTGCGCGGCGAGCAACGCCACGAGGGCGAGGCTCGTGCAGAGCCGTCGAAGGGGACGCCGGGGCGATCCCGTGGGGGCAATGGCGATGGAAGTGGTGTTCATCGGGGGGTCCTCCTGTGGGCCCGGGTCGCGGTGCTACGCCGCGTCACGGGCAGTCGCGGCGCTACTTGCGCCATATCGCGGCGTAGCGGGCACGGTTGCCGCTCGCGTAGCCGGTGACGTCGCGGGTGGCGTAGCCGGCCTGCGTCGTGGCCTGCCACGTGCTCTGGTACTGCCCGCTGTCCAGGCCGTGGCGGGCCTTGTACGGACCGGTCGCCTTCGAGCTCCAGATCGCGGAGAAGTGCGGCTGTCCGGCATGGACGTAGGCATTGAGGTAGACCAGTTGGCGACCCGCGCCCGCGTTCGCGTCGAAGGCCTGCTGGTACTGGTTCGCCGTCAGCTGCGACTTGGCCTGCCAGCTGCCGATGTCGGCCTTTTCGTAAAGCGCGGTGTAGCGGCGCTGCCCACCCGCCGACACCACCGAGACGTTCCGCGGCCGATAGCCGGCCTGGGACAGCGCGTCCATCCGTGACTGGTGGGTCGCCGCGTCGAGGCCGTGGTAAGCCGAGTAGGCCGGTCCGCCCTGCTTGCGGAAGATCACCGCGTAGCGGACGCCGCCACTGCCCGCGTAGCTCTCCACCTGCACCGGCCGATAGCCCTGGCCGGTGTACTGGTGGAAGCGCTGCTGGTATTGCGCGGCCGACAGCCCGTGGAAGGCGCTCCATGCACCGCTGCGCGGACGGAACACCGCGTTGTAGTAGACGTTGCCGCCGACATCGAAGCCGTCGATCCAGTCCAGCGCGTAGCCCGAGGCGACGGCCTGGTCGAACAGGCACGGGTAGTCGCGCGCGGGCACGCCATGGCGCGCGACTTCCTTCGCCCCGGCCTGGATGGCGCCCGGCACCTTGCGCGCTTCGTAGGACTGGCCGCTGGCGAAGATGCCGCCATCGATCCCGCAGATGCGCGGGATGCGGTTGCGCTTGCTGCCCGCGTTGTCGGTGAGGAAGCCGCCGACGGACGTGATGCCGTCGGTCGCGCGGGGCACGCCGACCTCGAAGTGCAGGTGGTCGCCGCTGGCGCAACCGACGTCGGATTCATCGCCCAGGTAGGTACCGGCCTTCACCGACTGCCCGACCTTCAGCCCGGCCTTGCCGCTCGACGAGCCCTTCGCCATGTGCGTGTACTTGGTCCACTCGCCGTTGGGATGCTCGAGCCAGACGTAGTTGTTCTTCTTCTCGCTGGCGGCCAGGTCGCCGCAGTCGTCGATGCGCTTGTCGAAGCCGTCGACCACGCGCCGGACGATGCCGTCGGCGGCGGCCACGATGCGGTAGGTGCCGCCGCCGCGGCCGCCCATGTCGATCCGTCCCGGCGGCGAGTGCTTGAGGTGGTCGTTGGAGACGCGCACCTCGGTGCCGTCGGCATAGGGGATGCGGTAGACGCCCTTGGATTTCTCCAGGGCCAGGGCTTGGCCGGCCATCAGCAGGGCGCAGGTCCCCGCG
>JAUIJO010000320.1 GCA_030431185.1 Gammaproteobacteria bacterium
CTCGCCACGCACGCGGGCACGCCCGTCCTCGTCCAGCGACGACAGCGCGCCGCCATCGATGCGCACGCGGCCGGTGCTGGGCACGTCCAGGCCCGCCATCAGCGACAGCAGGGTGCTTTTACCCGAGCCCGAGGCGCCGACGATGGCCACCGTGTCGCCCCCGTCGATACGGAAGCCGATCGCCTCCAGGATGGTCAGCTTTCCCGATGGCAGGTCGACCTGCTTGCCCAGCGATTCGACCTCGAGGGCGGGCGGTGGCGCGACTTCAGCTTGCGGTCCGGTGGCGTGGGCCATGATGATCCCGATGTTGTCCAATGAATGAAGGTAACCGCATGCACGCGATGGGACACCCAGCTCCTGCGATCGGGCGTGGCGCCACGGGGACGCACGCCTCCACACCATATGCGGGATGGCGCGGCGCGATTCAATGGGCCATTGGTCGGGCGTGCGCATCGGCGATGGTGCTGCTGCTGGCGATCGCGATGCCTGCATTCGCCGGCGAGGCGGCCCCGTCGCGCACGGTACTGGTGATGGGCGACTCGCTGTCGGCCGCGCATGGCCTGGCCACGTCGCAGGGCTGGGTGGCCTTGACCGCCGACCGGATCGCGGAAACGCACCCGCGCTGGAAGGTGGTCAACGCGAGCATCAGCGGCGAGACCACCGCCGGCGGCGCCGCCCGGATCGATGCCGAGCTCGCCCGCAACACGCCCACCGTGGTGGTGATCGAGCTCGGCGCGAACGACGGCCTGCGCGGCCTGCCCCTGGCCCAGACGCGCGACCACCTCGACCGGATGATCCGCGCGGCGAAGGCCAGCGGCGCGAAGGTGCTGCTGGTCGGCATGCGCCTGCCGCCGAATTTCGGCAGCCGTTACACCCAGGGCTTCGCGGACAATTACAGCGCCCTGGCGCAGGCACACGGCATCAGCCTGCTGCCCTTCCTGCTGGAACCCATCGCACGGGATCGCGACAACTTCCAGGCCGACAACCTGCATCCGGTGGCCGCTGCCCAACCGCGCCTGCGGGACCACGTGTGGCCCCTGCTGGAACCGCTGCTCGACCGGGGGGACTGAGGCCCCGCCCGCCCTCACGCGCGACCGGCCCCGGACAATGGCGCGGGCCGCGGCCGGCCGAGTTGCGCCTTGCAGCGGATCAGTTCCATGTCGTGGATCCTGAGGACGTTGTGGCGTCCGCTGACGAGGCCGGCTCGATGCCAGCTCTGCAGCTGTGCGTTGAGCCTGGGCCGGCTGGCGTTGACCATCGCCGCTAGGATGCTCTGGGTGGCAGGCAGCGTGACCAGGCAATGCCCGCTCGTCGACGAGGCGATTTCGTCGATGTTGGACAGCAGGTGCCGCGCCAGGCGCGATTCCAGCCGGTGCAGGCACAAGGTCTCGAGGCATTCGACGGCACGGCGCAGTCGCGCGCAGAGCACCGTGTAGGCACGCTCCAGCAGGGCGGGTTCCGTCAACAACATCGGGAAGTGGCGCCGGGGCAGCAGCAGCACGCGCGTGGCGCCGTGCGCCACGGCGGTGAAGTTGCGCCGCATGGGGTCGAGCAACGCGGTCTCGCCGACGCTTTCGCCAGGCCCGATGGCGTCGACGATCAACTCCTGGCCCTCGGGGCCGTACAGGGTCTTGTGGATGTGCCCCGAGACGACGATGGCCATGAAGTCGCCCGGGTCGTTCTTGAAGAACAGTGCCTCGCCATCCTCGAGGCGGCGCTCGATGGCATGGTTCGCGACGTGCGCGACGAGGCGTCCCGACATGCCCTGGAAGAAAGCCGCGCCCGCCAGCAGTCGCGCACGCCCGACGGACGTGTCTTCGTCCGGCGATGGCTGGCCAAGGCGCATCAGCGTGCGTCGCTCACGCACGCGCCACGCCACCGCCGGCGCCTCCGCGGGGCACGCGCGGACCCCTCGACCCTGCTCCCGGGCCCGGCCTTGCCGGCTGTGGCGCCGACCGCCCGGACCCACCACCCTCGTCCGATGAAGCGTCCATGTCCCTTCCTTGTCGTGCCGCGACACCCCGGTGGCGGTCGAGCCCTTCGCTCGCACCGGACGCGACCACTGCCGGGGTCGCGCCACGGGGTGTCGTGGATCCCTGGATACTGCCGTTGCGCCCCGTGCGTCGTCCCGCCGCAGGCAACCGGCGCGCACTGCCCGGCCCCAACGGCGCCGGACGTGCCGGCGCCGGTGAACCTTACAGCCCCTCGGGCTTGCGGTTGCCCGTGAACGCCTGCAGCACGGTCAGCAGGCTGGTGAGGTTGTCGGACACGCCGGTCTGGGCGACCTTTTCGGTCGCGCCGGCGGCGGCGGTCGTGTCGAGGCTGTAGATCTGCATCACGCCCTGGTTGGCGCCCG
>JAUIJO010000073.1 GCA_030431185.1 Gammaproteobacteria bacterium
CGAGTATTACGAGAAGCCGACCCAGGAGCGCAAGCGCAAGGCTGCTGCTGCGGTGAAGCGTCAGGCGCGCCGCGCCTCGCGCGACGTCACCAAGCGCCAGCGCCTGTACTGATCCGCGCCGCGCGGCCCTGGCCGCCCACGCCCCCGGGTCGTGGCGGCAAGGTCCGACGGAAGCCCGCAAGAAGCCGGCCGCGCCCTGCGCAGTCGGCTTTTTGTGTTGATCGCGATTCCGCGATGATTGCCGCGCCACCGCCCTTCTCCCTGCCCGCCGCCCAGGCGGACACCCAACCGGGACGACACCATGAGCCTCAAGCAGCGACTGACCGATGACATGAAGGCGGCCATGAAGGCCGGCGACAAGCACGATCTCGGCGTGATCCGCCTGATCAATGCCGCGATCAAGCAGAAGGAGGTCGACGAGCGCATCGAGCTGGACGACACCGCCGTCATCGCGATCCTCGACAAGATGGTCAAGCAGCGCAAGGACTCGGTCAGCCAGTACAGCGACGCGGGCCGCCAGGACCTCGCCGATGTCGAGCAGGCCGAGATCGTCGTGATCGAACGCTACCTGCCGGCCAAGATGGGCGAGGCGGAGATCCTGGCCGCGATCGACGCCGCGATCGCCAGCACCGGCGCAGCGGGTCCGGCCGACATGGGCAAGCTGATGGGCGCCCTCAAGCCCGCGCTCGCCGGCAAGGCCGACATGGGCCTGGTGTCCAGGCTGGTCAAGCAGCGCCTGGGCTGAGCCCGGCCCGCCCAACGGCAGCTGAGCGGCGGCGACCTGCGTAGGCGCCGCGCTCACCCGGTTGGCGCAATACTCGCGCCGAGTCCCGAGCATGAGGCCGGCGTGACCGACCCGAATCCCGACGCCCCTTCCAATGCCAGCAACGCCGCGGGCGCGGGGGCCGATGCGTCCACGCGGGCCGCCACGGCCAAGCGCCGCCTCGCCGCGCTGCAGGCGCGCGTGGCCCGGAGCGCGCCGGGACGCTTCGTCCGGCGCTTCTTCGACGACGACATACTCGCCCTGTCGGCGGCCCTGTCGTTCTACACCCTGCTGTCGATGGCGCCGCTGGTGATCATGCTGCTGTGGCTGACGACCACGTTGTATCCCAGCGCGCAGGACGAGTTCTTCCGCCAGGTGGGCCTGCTGGCCGGACCGCAGGTCGAATCGACGGCGCGGCTCATCGTCTCCAATGCCGAGCGCGAGCCCGGCACCGGCTCGATGGCCGCCCTGCTGGGCACCGGCGCACTGCTGATTGGCGCCTCGGTGGTGTTCGGCCAGTTGCAGGCGGCCCTCAACCGGGTGTTCCAGTCCGATGCCAAGCGACTGGGCGGGGTCCTGGCCTGGCTGCGCAAGCGCCTGTTGTCGTTCGGCATGGCGCTGGGCGTGGGCTTCCTGCTGGTGGTGTCCATGGCGGTGCAGGCCGCCTTGAGCCTGCTGATGACCTGGTTGCCCGACCTGCTGCCGGCCTTCGCGGCGGCGTTCTCGTTCCTGCTGTATGCCGGCGTCTTCGCCCTGATGTACCGCCTGTTGCCCGATCGTCCCGTGACACCGAAGCGATCGCTGCTGGGCGGCGCGCTGACCGCGGCGATGTTCATGCTGGGCCGCTGGGCGATCGGCCTGTACCTGGGCCAGGCCAGCCTGGGCAGCGCCTACGGGCCCGCCGGCGGCCTGGTGGTGATGCTGGTGTGGCTGTACTACTGCGCCGTCGTCTTCCTGACCGGCGCCCTGATCACCGCGATGCTGGACGAGGCGGCGCGGGCGCGGCACCTCGCCCGGGATCGCGGGGTCACCGACGGGCCGGGCGCCGTCGACGCGCCGACATAAGCGGGGCCGCGCGTGGCATCCTAGCCGGTCCCCGCCCCTTCCCCCGCTGTCCGCCCGGACAGGACGCATGGCCCGCATTCCCGACGCCTTCATCGATGACCTGCTCGCGCGCACCGACATCGTCGAGGTGATCGGCAACCGCGTGCCGCTCAAGCGCCAGGGCAAGGAATACTCGGCGCGTTGCCCGTTCCACGACGAGCGGTCGCCCAGCTTCACGGTGTCGCCGAACAAGCAGTTCTACCACTGCTTCGGCTGCGGCGCGCACGGCACCGCGATCAGCTTCCTGATGAACTACGACCGGCTGGAGTTCCTCGACGCGGTCGAAGAGCTGGCGCGCTCGGCCGGCATGGAGGTCGCGGCGTCGATGCCGCGACACGCGAGCGCTTCGGCATCGGCTATGCGCCGGGCGGCTTCAACGCGCTGCGCGACGCCCTGGGCGGCAGCCCCGACACGCTTCGCCTGCTCGAGCGCGGCGGCATGATGTCGCGCAACGACAGCGGCCGCGTGTACGACAAGTTCCGCGACCGGGTGATGTTCCCCATCCTCGACCGGCGCGGCCGCACGATCGCCTTCGGTGGCCGGGTGATGGGCGCCGACGACGGCCCCAAGTACCTCAACTCGCCCGAGACCCCGCTGTTCCACAAGGGCCGCGAGCTCTACGGGCTGTGGCAGGTCCGGCAGGCCCACAACACGATCCCGCACATCGTCGTGGTGGAGGGCTACATGGACGTGGTGGCGCTGTTCCAGCACGGCGTCGATACCGCGGTCGCCACCCTCGGGACCGCGACAACGCCCGACCATGCCGAGCTGCTGTTCCGCAACGCGCCCGACGTCTACTTCTGCTTCGACGGCGACCGCGCCGGTCGCAGCGCCGCCTGGAAGGCGGTCGAATCGGTGCTGCCGCGCATGAAGGACGGGCGCCAGGCCTTCTTCCTGTTCCTGCCCGACGGCGAGGACCCCGACTCGCTGGTGCGCACCGAGGGCGCGGAGGGCTTCGCCGCGCGACTGAAGCAGGCCACGCCGCTGTCGCAGTTCCTGTTCGACTCGCTCTCGGCCGACGTCAACCTGGCCACGCTGGAAGGCAAGGGCCGACTGGCGGAACGGGCCAAGCCACTGATCGCGCAGATCCCGGACGGCGCCTTCGCCGACCTGATGCGCCAGCGCCTGACCGAACTGACCGGGGTCGGCGCCCGCGCCAGCAGCCCGGAGACCCATGTCCCGGCCCAACGTGCGCATGCCGGCACCGGCGGCACAGCCCGGCGCAGCCTCGTGCGCGGGGTGATCGCACTGTTGCTGCAGTCGCCTCCCCTCGCGCTGGAGCTGTTGCCGCCGTACCGCTTCGCCCGGCTGCGCCAACCGGGCGTCGACCTGCTGTGCGAGCTGCTGCAACTCGTCTACGAGCGCCCGGAGATCAGCACCGGCAGCCTGATCGAACACTTCGCCGGCCGCGACGAGCAGGCCGCGCTGCAGAAGCTGGCCTCGCAGTCGCTGCCCGGCGAGGAAGCCACGTGGCGGACCGAGTTCCACGAAGCCGTCGCCCGCCTCGAGGACCAGACCCTGCGGCAGCGGGTGGAAGAACTGCAACAACGGATGCGCGAAGGCGGTTCCGCCGCGCTGTCCGGACCCGAGAAGCTCGAACTGGGCGAGGCGATGCAGGCGCTCCGGCGCTAGCGCGCTTCCGACCCATCGCTTCCAGTCGGCGGCCGCCGGTCGGTCCACGGGCTCTTCCCGGCCCCGCCCCGTCGGTGCGTCTCCCCTCGTGGCGGGCTATCCTCGCCGGAGACAAACGGGGAGACCGCCATGCCGATCCGCATTGCCTGCCTGGGCGCCGCGCTCATGCTCGCCCACACCACCTGTGCCCTCGCCCAGGCTTCGCCGGAGGTCGTCCGCGAGGAAGTGGGCAACCGCATCAGCGAGAACATCCCGGCGATCCCCGCCGACCTGCTCGAACGCCTCAACCGATACCAGAACACGCGCGGCGCCAGCGCCAGCGGCTGGACCCGCGACGGCTGCCTGCTGTTGGGCACGCGGTTCTCGGAAACCTCGCAGGTCCACCGCGCCTGCCAGCCCATGGGGATGCGCGAGCAGCTCACCTTCTACCCCGAGCCGGTGCCGGGCGCGCTCGCGGCCCCCGCCGCATCGGGCCGCGACGGCTTCGTGTTCTCCAAGGACGTCGGCGGCGACGAATTCTCGCAGCTGCACTGGTTCGACCTGCAGAGCCGCGAAGTCAGCCTGCTGACTGACGGCAAGCGCTCGCAGAACCGGGGGGCGGTGTTCTCCGAGGATGGCCGCCAGCTGGCCTACAGCAGCACCTCGCGCAACGGCAAGGACACCGACATCTGGGTCCGCGACATGCACGCGGGCACGGCCCGCGCCGTCGTCACCGAGGGCGGCAGCTGGTTCCCGATGGACTTCTCGCCGGACGGCAAGCGCCTGCTGGTGAGCCGCTACGTGTCGATCGCCGAGTCGCAGCCCGGCGAGGTCGACCTCGCCAGCGGCGAACTGACGCTGTTCCCGGTCGATGGCGACCGCGCCGCCTTCGGCGACTTCGCCTACGCGCCCGACGGCGAGTCGGTCTACTACGTGTCCGACGAGCCGGTGCAGGGCCAGTCCCAGGAGTTCCTGACCCTGCGCCACCACGATCCCCGCAGCGGTCGCCTGGAGGTGCTGAGCGCCGACATCCCCTGGGACGTCAGCGAGTTCACCCTGTCCGGGGATGGCCGGCACCTGGCCTTCGTGACCAACGAGGACGGGATCGGCAAGCTGCACGTGCTGGCGCTGCCCTCGCACCGGCCGGTGGCGCTGCCCGACCTGCCCGTGGGCCTGGCCTACGGACTGTCGTTCTCGGCGGACGGCAACAAACTTGCGCTCAGCATCAACAGCGCGACCTCGCCCAGCGATGCCTACGTGATCGACCTGGCCGACCGCTCGCTCACGCGCTGGACCCGCAGCGAGGTGGGCGGACTCGACCCCGAGCGCTTCGTCGCGCCCAGCCTGGTGCACTTCCCGACCTTCGACGAGGTCGACGGCCAGCCGCGGATGATCCCCGCGTTCTATTACCGTCCGGCGAACGTGCCGGCCGGCGCCAAGCTGCCCGTCGTCGTGCAGATCCACGGCGGTCCCGAGAGCCAGGCGCGGCCGGTCTTCAGCCCGACCACGCAGTTCCTGGTCAACGAACTGGGAATGGCCGTGCTGGTCCCCAACGTGCGCGGCTCCGCCGGCTACGGCAAGTCCTACCTCGCGCTGGACAATGCCGCCAAGCGCGAGGATTCGGTGCGCGACATCGGTGCCCTGCTCGACTGGGTGGGCACGCGCCCGGAGCTCGATGCCCGCCGCGTCGGCGTCTACGGCGGCAGCTATGGCGGCTACATGGTGCTCGCATCCTTGATGCACTATCCCGAGCGCATCCGCGCCGGCGTCGACATCGTCGGCATCTCCCATTTCGGCACCTTCCTGAGGAACACCGAGGACTACCGTCGCCACCTGCGCCGGGCCGAATATGGCGACGAGACCGACCCCGCGATGGCGGCGATCTTCGATGAGATCTCGCCGCTCAACGGCGCGTCGCGGATCACCTCGCCGCTGTTCGTCGCCCAGGGCAGGAACGATCCGCGGGTGCCGTGGACCGAGGCCGAGCAGATCGTCCAGGCGGTACGCGGCAACGGCCAGCCAGTCTGGTACCTGCTGTTCAACGACGAGGGCCACGGCTTCCGCAAGAAGACCAACAGCGACTACTTCACCGCCGCGACCGTGCTGTTCTGGCAGCAGCACCTGCTGGACTGAAGCGCCGCATCGTCCTGCCCCTCACGCCCGGCAGGCCAGCCCTGCCGGCACTGGAACCCAAGGAGCACCGCATGCGCACACTTGCCTCCCGCCTTGCCTTCGCCGGCTGCCTGGTCCTCGCCGGCTGCAGCGAGCCCGCGCCGCCGACCGAAGCGCCTTCCCAGGCACCTGCCCCGGACGCGCCGATCGAAGCACCGCCTCCGATCGAGGTGCCGCCTGGAACGGCGCCGGACAGCGCCCCCACGGATGCGGCCGATCCGCAGGTCGAATCGACGCTTGCAGCGTATTTCGAGCAGGAAGGGGCCGATGCCGGCACCCGGCACCGCACCGCGCGGGTCGACCTCGACGGCGACGGCCAGGACGACCTGCTCGCCTATCTCGAGGGCCCCTACTTCTGCGGTTCCGGCGGATGCAGCCTGCTGGTGTTCCGCAACGAAGGCGGGGCGTTCACGAAGGTCGCATCGACCTCGGTCACACGCAGCCCGATCGCGATCGGCGAACCGGGTCCCCGTGGCTGGCGCGACCTGTACGTGACCATCGGCGGCGGTGGCGGCCCCTCCGGCGTCGTCCACCTGGTCGACGGCGGCAGCGGCTATCCGGAGAACCCCAGCGTCCTGCCGGTCGCCGACGCCCTGCCGCCTGAGGCGGTCGTCGTGATTGACTGAAGCCGTGTCGCGTCCGCCTCAGGCGGGCGCGAACTCCATGGCGGCGACGGGCTGCAGCCAGTGGTCGAGCAGCAGGAAGGCGAACAGCGCCATCAGGTAGACGATGGAGTAGTTGAAGACCTTCATCGCGAAGAACTCGTCGGGCGGGTCCATCAGCTTCCACGCGTAGGCCAGGAACACCAGGCCCAGGACCAGCGCGCCGCCCAGGTAGAACAGCCCGCTCATCCCGAACACCACCGGCAGCACGCTGACCACCACCAGCAGCACCGTGTAGAACAGGATCTGCCAGCGCGTGTAGGCCACGCCGTGGGTCACCGGCAGCATGGGCACCAGCGCGCGCGCGTAGTCCTCGCGGCGGAAGATCGCCAGCGCCCAGAAGTGCGGGGGTGTCCAGACGAAGATGATGAGCACCAGCAGCAGCGCGTGCGGCCAGTCCCACTCGCCCTGCATGCCGGTGACCGCCGCCCAGCCCAGCAGCGGTGGCGCCGCGCCGGCGATGCCGCCGATGACGATGTTCTGCGGGGTCGCGCGCTTGAGGAAGACGGTATAGACGACGGCGTAGCCGATCAGCGACGCGAAGGTCAGCACGGCGGTCACCGCGTTGACCCAGGCCACCAGGATCGCCATCGACAACACCGCGAGCGCGAGGGCGAAAACCAGTGCCTTCGCCGGGGTGATCTGCCCGACCACGATGGGGCGCCAGGCGGTGCGCGCCATCTTGGCGTCGATGCGCGAGTCCAGCAGCTGGTTGATCGCCGCCGCGCTCGAGGCCGCCAGCCAGATGCCGAGGAACCCCAGCACCGACTCGCGCAGCGGCGGCAGGCCGGGCACCGCCAGGAACATGCCCACCAGTGCGGTGAACACGATCAGCGCCACCACGCGCGGCTTGGTCAGGCTCCAGTACTGCTTCGCCGTGGCGGCGAACCCTTCGCGTGCAGGCGTCGCCATCAGTGTTCCGGTGCCTCCAGGCGAGCCAGCAGGCTGACCATCGCGAACAGCAGCAGCAAGGCGCCGGCGTTGTGCATCACCGCCACCGCCAGGGGCAGGCCGAGCTTGACGTTGGCGATGCCCAGGCCGACCTGGGCCAGCGCCATCGCCAGCACGAAGCTGCCCCAGCCGCGCATGCCGGGCAGGCGCAGCAGGCGCACGGCGAAGGCGACGAGGAAGGCGAACACCACGCCGGCCATCAGCCGGTGCGCGAGCTGGATCGCGATGCGGGCCTCGCCGTCGAGGATGCCGCCCTCGTAGTCGACGCCGATGCCGCGCCACAGCACGAAGGCTTCGCCGAAGTCGTGCCGTGGCCACCACTGGCCGACGCAGGTCGGGAAATCGTTGCCGCAGGCGAGGGCCGCGTAGTTGGCGCTGGTCCAGCCGCCCAGGGCGATCTGCACCGCCAGCAGGGCCAGCCCCACGAGCACCCAGCGACGCAGTTGCGGGGTGTCGGCCAGGTGGATCGGCACGTCCGTCGCGCGCCAGGCCATCCACAGCAGCAGGGAGAACGTGAGGAGGCCGCCCAGCAGGTGGCCCATCACCACGATGGGCTTGAGCAGCCACGTCACCGTCCACATGCCCAGCAGGGCCTGGAAGATGATGACCGCCAGGGTGAGCACGGCCGCCCTCGACAGGTCGGTGTTGCTCCAGCGCAGCGCCGCGGCCAGCAGGATCGCTTCGCCCAGGATCGCCAGCGCGGAGGCGGCCATGTGGTCGCCCTGCATGTAGAGCGGTATCCCGATGGCCACCAGTCCCGCGGCGACGAGGACCTGGGTCATGCCGAAGCGCCGCTTGCGCGCCGCCAGCAGGGCCAGCGCCAGCACCAGCAGGCCGAGGGTCGCGGCGAGGTGGCGGTGGACCTGCTCGCGCCAGGCCTTGTGCGACTCGAACGGTCGGATCGCGCTGGCGGCGTGGTCGACGGCGTCCGCCGTGGCGCCCGGCCAGGTCGCGCGCCCGTAGCAGGTCGGCCAGTCGGGGCAGCTGAGGCCGGCATTGGACAGGCGGACGAAGGCGCCGAACACGATGACGCAACTCGCCAGCGCGACCGCCAGCCAGGCGATGCGATGGAAGTGCTTGGAGAAGGCGGCGGCCTTGAAGGCGTTGTTCATGGGTCGGATCAACAATCGATGGCGCGCATCAGCGCAGTTTCAGCAGTTTGGACAGGTCCTTGCGCAGCCCGGCCGGATCGAACCCGGGAGCGTAACGCAGAACGACGAAGCCGTTCGGATCCAGTACGAAGACCGGTATGCCGGCCGGGTCGTCCGCGCGGGGCAGGCGCGCCCGCAGGCCGTCGTCGTCGGCGACCTCGACCAGGGTGGCCGGGCGTGCAGCGCCGTCGGGCAAGGCGCCGAGCCAGAGCACGTGGACGCGGTCCGCGTCCTTCCCGAACAGTTGCCAGACCAGGTCCACCTGGCGTGACACCTCGACGCAGGGCGCGCCGCAGTCCGCCGGCGCCGCCACCACGATGCGCCACGTCCGCGACTCCGGCGCCCAGGCGTACGGGCTGCCATCCACGGCCCTGGGACTGAGCGCGCGCGCGTCGACGGGAGGCTGCAGCAACTCGCCGTTGTTCTTCATGCCATGCGGCTGCCAACCGGAGAAGCGCAGTACGCCGGCCACCAGCATGCTGCCGAAGAACATCGCGACGATGACCAGCAGCAGGGTACGGTTGCGCGTGCGTTGGGCGGTTTCGTTCATGGTGTGCGGGGTCGTCTGAAGGTCAGGATCAGGGCCGTGGCCAGGACGGCCAGCGCCAGGCCGAACCACTGCACGGCATAGCCGCGGTGCTTCTCCGGCGGCAGTGTGTTGGGCAGCAGTTGCAGGTCGCGCGCGTAGCCCAGCGGCAGGTCCGGGTCGAGGCGCAGGACGCGCGGCGCCAGCGGCGTGTCGAGTCCGGTCGCGGCGACGATCGCGTCCCTGTCGACGCGGGTCAGGAGCCAGCCGTCGCCCTGCGGCGCCAGGGCAGGGCCCAGGGCCAGCCCGGCCGAGGGCGGCGCCGTCACCAGTCCCCGCAGGACCTGGCGGCCTTCCGGGCGCGGGACCTCGGGCATCGCCCGACGGTCCGGCAAGGGCAGCCAGCCCAGGTCGACCAGCAGCATGTCGCCCAGCTCCGGCCGGAAGAGGCGGTAGGCGCGGACGCCGGTCCGGCCGTCGTGCTGCTGGTTGTCGAGCAACAGGGCGCCTCGCGCATCGAACTCGCCGGCACCGCTGGCCCAGTCGTAGTCGTGCAGGCGCGCGCCCTCACCGGCCACCGCGAGCGGCCGGGCCTCGCGCTCCGCGAGGACGCGGTCCGCCGCGTCGAGCATGGCCTGCTTCTCGACCGCGCGCCGCGACTGCCACAGCCCGAGGTTCACGAACAAGGCGATCGTCAGCAACGCCAGCAGCCAGCCCAGCGCGAGTTGCCCGCGCCGACTCACGACTTCCCCGCCGCAGGCTGCGATAATGCGCGTCCAAGCCCGCCCTGGCGCCGATCGGAGGCCACCATGAACGACTCGCTGAAGACACTGGTGATCATTGCCTTCCTGATCATCATCCTCTGGAACCTCGGTGCTGGCCTGTATTACATGCTCGTCGACAAGGGCGAGAGCAAGCGCACCGTCAACGCGCTGACCAAGCGCATCGCCCTGTCCGTGGCGTTGATCCTCCTGGTGGTGCTGGCCAACTACATGGGTTGGATCGAGTTCCACGGCGTGGGACGCAATCCATGAGCGGTGATTGGTGACCCGCGATCCGTGATTCTTGAAAAGCAAAGAGCGACGGTTGGCCGTCGCTTCTTGCATGGGGCCTGGCTTCTCGCGTCTAGCGAATCACGAATCACCCATCCCGGATCACGGCCTCAAAGCACGTAGACGAACAGGAACAGGCCGAGCCAGACCACGTCGACGAAGTGCCAGTACCAGGCGACGGCTTCGAACGCGAAGTGGTCGTCCTTGCTGAAATGGCCCTTCAGGCAGCGGAACCAGATCACCGCCAGCATGATCGTGCCGAGGGTGACGTGGGCGCCGTGGAAGCCGGTCAGCATGAAGAACGTGGAACCGTAGATGCCCGACCCCAGGGTCAGGTTCAGTTCCTTGTAGGCGTGGATGTATTCCTCGGCCTGGAAGAACAGGAAGGTGCAGCCCAGCAGCACGGTCAGGCCCAGGAACAGCAGCAGCTGGGCACGGTGGCCGGCCTTCAGCGCATGGTGGGCGATAGTCACCGTCACGCCCGAGGTCAGCAGGATCATGGTGTTGAGCAGCGGCAGGCCCCAGGCCGGGATGGTCTGGAACTCGCCACCCACGGCACCCGGGCCATTGGTCGGCCAGGCGTTGCTGAAGGTGTCCCAGAGCAGGCTGTGGGTCATCACGCCGTCGCCGACGCCGCCCAGCCACGGCAGGGCCAGCTGGCGCGCGTAGAACAGGGCGCCGAAGAAGGCGCCGAAGAACATCACCTCCGAGAAGATGAACCACACCATGCCCATGCGGAACGAGGTGTCGACCTGCTTGTTGTAGTTGCCGCCGATCGACTCGCGGATCACGTCACCGAACCAGCCGAACAGCACGCCGACCAGCAGCGCGATGCCGACGAAGAACACTTCGTTGCCCCAGCTGACTTCGTTCATCCAGCTGGCAAGGCCGATCATCGTCACGAACAGGGCGATCGACCCCAGGAAGGGCCAGCGGCTGCTGTGCGGGACGAAGTAGGTGTTGGCGTCTGGCGAGTGGGCGTGGGCCATGGCGACGGTTCCGTTTAGCTGTGTTCAGGGCGCCGCGCGCGGAGCGGAGGCCTGGGTCCCGTGGGGGGACTGGGCCTGTTGCCTCGCGTGGGGCGCGTCGGTGTTGGAGGAAGCCTGACGCTCCGTGAGGACGTCATTCTTGAAGAAGGTATACGACAGGGTGACCGTCTTGACGTCGGTCGGCAGGTCCGGGTCGATGATGAAGCGCACCGGCATGTCGCGGGTCTCGCCGGCCTGCAGGGTCTGCGCGGTGAAGCAGAAGCACTCGGTCTTGTTGAAATAACCCGAGGCACGCGCCGGCGCCACCGAAGGGACGGCGCTGCCGACGATGGTGCGCTCGCTGTTGTTGTGGGCGTAGTAGGTGGTGTCGTAGGGCTCGCCGACCTTGACCTTCATCGTCGCCTGGTTGGGCTTGAAGGCCCAGGGCAGCTTGGAGTTGACGCCGCCGTCGAACTCGACGGTGACCCAGCGCGCCTGCACGCCATCGACCGCCCCGCGGCCCTCGGATGCACTGCGTTCCATGCGGATGCCGAAGACCTTCTCGCAGGCGATCCGGTACAGGGGCACCAGTGCGAACGACAGCGCGAACGCGCCGACACCGACGCCGATCATGATCGCGGCCATCCGGCCGGACGCCGCGGCGGCCTTCGCGTTGCGATCCTGCGCGGGCGTGTTCACTGGCCCATGACCCCGCTCAGCAGGAACGCCACGTACACGCCCACGGCCACCAGCGCCACCCACGCGGCCGTCCGCCGCGCCGCCTTGCGGCGGGCGTCGAGGTCATTGCGCGGGTCGGTGGGTGCGGTCATGTCGGAGGTCAGGTCGCTCTCGTCGGCGGGGAGCCCGCACGCGGGCGTGCGGGGCCTTGCGGATGGACTGGCGAATCAGTGCGTCACGTCGCCGTGGGCCAGGTCGCCGTCGCGGATCACCGGCGGGGTCGCGAAGGTGTGGTGCGGGGCCGGGCTCGGCACCGTCCACTCCAGCCCTCGCGCGCTTTCCCACGCACGGGCCTCGGCCTTCACGCCCGCGGCCTTCGAACGCCACAGGATGAACGCCATCATGAACGGGGTGGCAAACATGCCGAACGCGCCGATCGAGCTGACCAGGTTCCAGTCCGCGAACACCACGTTGTAGTCCGGGATGCGGCGCGGCATGCCGGCCAGGCCCAGGAAGTGCTGCGGGAAGAACAGCAGGTTGACGAAGACCATCGTCCACCAGAAATGGAACTTGGCCATGCCCTCGTTGTACATGCGGCCCGTCCACTTCGGCCACCAGTAGTACACCGCGGCGATGATCGAGAACAGAGCGCCCGTCACCAAGACATAGTGGAAGTGCGCCACCACGAAGTAGGTGTCGTGGTACTGGAAGTCCGCCGGCACGATCGCCAGCATCAAGCCCGAGAAGCCGCCGATGGTGAACAGGATCACGAAGGCGATCGCCCACAGCATGGGCGCCTCGAAGGAGATCGAGCCACGCCACATGGTGGTGACCCAGTTGAACACCTTCACGCCGGTCGGGATCGCGATCAGCATCGTCGCGAACATGAAGTAGATCTCGCCACCGAGCGGCATGCCGACGGTGAACATGTGGTGGGCCCACACGATGAACGAGAGGAAGGCGATCGACGCGGTCGCGTACACCATGGCCTGGTAGCCGAACAGCGGCTTGCGGCTGAAGGTCGGGATGATCTCCGAGACCACGCCG
>JAUIJO010000074.1 GCA_030431185.1 Gammaproteobacteria bacterium
GACCTGGAAGGCCTTCTTCACGCCCCAGCCGGTCTTGTTCGACAGCAGGTAGAACGCGCGGTTGTAGACGCCGGAGGAGTGGTGGACGTCCATGCCGCTGGTGTAGTCGGAAGCATGGCCGATCGACCGGCCGTCGCGGGTCGGGTCGTCCATGTAGCGCAGCGCGCCGCTGGCCTTGAAGATCTGCGCGCCGACCAGGAAGTCGTTGCTTCCGTGCATGAAGAACTCGGCGGCCTCGCCGGCCATGTCCGAGAAGGCTTCGTTCATGCCGCCCGACTGGCCCGAGTACTGAAGGCCGGAGTTCTGTTCGGTGAAGCCATGGGAGACTTCGTGCGCACTCACGTCCAGGCTCACCAGCGGATAGAACCTGCTGCCGCCGTCGCCGAAGTGCATGGCCGAGCCGTCCCAGAACGCGTTCTCGTAGTTGTTGCTGTAGTGGACGCGCATCTTCAGCTGGAAGGTCAGCGGGGCGACGCCGACGTAGTCCTGGTACATGTCGTAGACCACGCCACCGAAGTAGTGGGCATCGTTCAGCGGCGAGTACGCGCCGTTGATGGTCTTGACCGTGTTGCGCGGGCAGTTGTACGAAAACGCGGTCGAACCCGAGGTGCCGTGGTTCAGGTTGATGGTGCGGACGTTGGCGTTGTTCATGGTGCAGGTGCTGCCGCTCTGCGCCACGTCCAGGTAGCCGAAGTCGGTGCCGTACTCGTACTGGCCGGTCTTCTGGTTGCCGCCGGGGCCGGTGCCATTGGCGTGCGCGAGTGCATCCCACTTCTTCAGGACCTGGCCGGTGCCGGCGTCCACGATGACGAACGGACGCGTCGGGTCGCCGCCGCCGGAGAGGTCGGCGTTGAAAGACACCACGTAGCTGGTGCGCGCGCGGCCGCTGTCGTCGACGAAGACGACCTTCTCGGCCTTCACGTTCTCGATCACGCGGCTGACCGCCTTGGAGCCCAGTGCGGCGCGCTTGGCCACCGCGATCGCGCGCGACTCGCCGACGCTGGCCGAGGCGATGGACACCTCGGACGCCAGGCCGCCGACCATCTGGCCGAACAGGCTTTCGACGGTGCCGTCGGCGCTCTCGCTGACGATGACGTTTTCGCCGAACACCGGCAAGCCCTGGAAGGTCTGCTGGTAGCGGTAGTGGCGGCTGCCGTCGCGGTCGGTATGCGACTTGAGCAGGCGCAGGCCGGCGTCCTGCTCGAGCCCGACGAGTTCGGCATGCCGGTCGCGCGCATTGGCCGGGGTGCCGAGCGTGGCGCTGGCGGCGCTGTACTGCTGGTTGAGCTGGGCCAGGTCGAGTGCATGCAGGTCGACGCGTTCGGCGGCCTGCGCGGTGGCGATCGACAGCGTCAATGCCAGGGTGGTGAGCGCAAGCGTGCGCCCGCGTCCAGGGTTGTTGCCTTTCATGAGCTTGTTTCCCTTCAAGGTGTGAAAGATTCGACTGCATTCCTGCAATCGTCGGTCCCGCGAGGTCCTTGGACCCCAAGAAATGGCACGCACCGACATCGCGTCGGCACGCCTGCCATCCACTGCCGCCAACCCCCCGTCGATGGCCGGGCCTTCCGGCCTGATGCCATCCTGGCGCGGGGGCGTCCATCCATCCGCGGCGTGGCTACCCCTGCCGTTTCGCCTGGACGCTCCCGTGGACCGGAGCTTGCGACCGGGCCCGCCGATCCACGATTGGCGGGGACTCAATTTCTTCTCAAAAGTGTCTATCAACGAGACGCCCGTCCTCTCCCGCCATGACACAGGCCGCATATCGGACCTCCTGCCTGCCGATGGCGCGCTGCAGCAGGACCGGTCCCCGTACGCTGCGCCGTCGGGATTCAGCGTCGTGAAAGGCCGCGGGCTAGCCCAGAACCCGTGACGGTTTCCACCTCGAGGCTGACCCCGGGCGCTGGGCGAGGTAGTCTTGTGGCCTCGGCCGGCCAGGCCTCTTGGCTTCATCTGGCTTGTTCCCCTCCACTGCCTGGCGTTGGAGGGAGCCAGGGGGCGGCAACCAGACACGCACCTCCCGCGTCGGAGCGCGGGTGAAGCCTTGGCGATCGGGCCGGGGGTTCGACGACTTGCCTCGTGCGCGAGCACGAACGGTGCCCCGTCTCGCGCGGGGCGGTCTTGACGGGTATCGACCGGAGCACGCCTGGTGACAGCTTCACTGTTTTCGACATGGCCGCAGGGAACGAGGCGCCTTCGGGTCGGCGACCTGGACATCGACCTGCATTGTCGACGCGTGGTCCGCCCGGACGAGGAGGTCGAACTCACCCAGCGGGTATTCGAACTGCTCGCGCTGCTGCTCGCCGAACCCAACGTGCTGCATTCGCGCGCCGATCTCTTCAAGCGCTTGTGGCCCGACGTGGTGGTCGAGGACGCCAACCTGTCGCAGAGCATCTGGATGCTCCGCAAGGCCCTCGGCCCCGATCGCCGGCACTGGATCCGCACGGTGGCCAAGAGCGGCTACATCTTCGAACCGCCGGGGCCGGTCGAGATCATCCAGGCCGTCGATGCCGACACCACGGCCGGTGCATCCACGCCGGGCATGCCCGAGGGATCGACTGGCACGTCCGCGGGCGCGCCCGTGCCGGACGACGCCGCTGCAGGCGTGGACCGGGCGGAAACAAGGGCCCCGGGCCGTTCCGGCGCGGCCGACGGCAGCGAGCCGCGCTCGAGTGGCCCTGCCGCTCCCGGCCGCGGGCCGGCGCCGGATCCGGGCGGCAACCCGCATTCGACGGGGCGCTCGTACTGGCCCAGCCGCTTCATCGTCGTGGGTCTGGGCGTCGCGCTGGCGATGCTGCTGGTCACCGGTGCCCTCCGGCTTCGCCATTACCTGGATCCCGCCCCGGAGCCGGCGATCAGCGTCGCGCTCGTCGAGATCGACGACGAGGACGCACCCCCGGAGTCCCGCTGGCCCATCACCCTCCTGCGTGCCTGGCTGGGCTGGAAGCTCGGCATGCTGCCCGATGTCACGGTGCTCAACGAAGCGCACCTGGCGACGCATACCTCGGAGGTATCGCCGCAGATCGTGATGCTGGCCGGTGGACGGGTACCGGGCCAGCCCGGGCTGCTGTACGTCCGCGCCCGCCTCGACGGCGAGGCGGGTGGCAGGCAGCTCGAAGTGCGCGGTCGCCCCGAGGAGATCCCCGCGCTGGTCGACGGACTCTCGCGCCAGGTCATCGACGCGCTGGTGCCCGAGCGGCAGGGACAGGCCTGGCCGTCGATCTCGATCGACGCCGACATCGCACGCCGCTATGCGGATGCCTACAAGGCGCACCACCGCCGCGATTTCGCGCGCAGCCGCAAGGACCTGCAGGACATCGTGGGCGATGCGCCGGACTTCGGGCTCGCGCAGTACCAGTTGTCGCTGGCCCTGTCGGGCCTGGGCCATGCCAGTGCCGCGATCGAGCACATGGAGCGGGCCGTGGCCAACCTCCAGCCGCTTCCGGAGGATGCCGCCCGGGTGCTGGAAGCCCGACGCCTGGGCGTCGACCCGGCCCGCATCGAAGAGGCCACGCAGGCGTTCGTCGCCCTGGCCGGGCGCTATCCGGGCAAGCGCGACTTCGCGTTCGAGGAGGCCTGGTCGCTGATCGCCACGGGTCGCGCGCAGGAGGCGCTGGAGATCCTGGAACAACCCGGCTGGGACGACATCCCGGTGGGCCCCACGATCCTGCGCGAGCAGTTGCTGGCGCAGGCCAACAGCATCCTGAGCAACTTCGACGTCGCCGCCCGCCATGCGAAGAAAGCCCTGGCCCTCGCCGAAGAAGCCGGCGCGGCCTGGCAGTACGAACAGGCCACGGCGAAGCTGCACCTGGCGGAGATCGAGTACACGCAGTTCCCCGGCCGGATGGACCTGGCCCGCTTCGACGAGATCGCCAACCAGTTCGATGCCGCCGACGCGCCGGCCGACGCGCTTTACACCCGCTTCCTCGCCGAGTCGCTGCGCCCGGCCGGCGAAGCCAGCAAGCGACTGGATGCGCTGCTGGCCACCGCGCGCGCGGACGGCTACCTCAGCATCGAGATCGAGATCCTGCGGCTGGCGGCCCTGCAGCAGCGCAACAAGGGCGACCATGCCGGCTATCGAAAATGGCTGGAGCAGGCGCTCGCCACCGCCACCGAGGCCGGCGACGCCATCGCCATCCAGGCGATCGAAACCGACATGCTCTACGAAACGCTCATGACCGGTGAGCTCGACCGCGCGCGCGCATTGATCGAACGCCTGCGCGGCACCCGCCTGGAAGGCGACATGGCGCACTGGATCAACCAGACCGAGGCCTTCCTCTCCTACGCGGACGGACAATACGACAAGGCGCTGGGTATCCTCGACCGCGACGAGAACGGGTCGGGCGAGGACGGCGACGGGCACGGACTGCCGGCCGTCTCCGCCGCGCGTGCCGCCTGCATGCGCGGTCGCATGCAGATGGCGCAGGGCGACCTGGTCTCGGCGCGCAACTCCTGGGCCCGCTGCAGCCAGCCGGACTTCGCGATCACCCAGCTGTACGCACTCCACGGCATGGCGCTGTCGGACCTGCTGGCCGGCGACCGGGAGGCCGCGCTGGAAAAGCTCGAGGTGGCCCAGAAGCGCGCGATGGAGGACCTGCCGCCGGGACCCGACCGGCTCGACTTCCAGGTGCAGATCGCCGCCCTGATGGTCCGGGCGGGCGAGCTGGACGCGGCACACGACCTGTTCGCCCACCTCCTGCCCCAGCTCGAAGGCGGCGGATACGACTGGTTGAAGGCCGAGGTCGAACTGGGCCTGGCCGAGATCGCCGCGGCCCGTGGCCATTGGGACAGCAGTCGCGACCTGGCCGCACAGGCGCGCCGGGCGGCCCCCAAGGACACCTGGGTGGTCGAGCAGCGCCTGGAGCTGCTCCAGGTCGTCCTGATGCTGGCCTCCGGCGAACGCGGGGAGGCGGCCGCGCTGCTGACGCGCATGGACGAGAAGGCCCACCGGACCGGCGACGCGGTCGCACAGCTCGAAGCCCACAGCCTGATGTCACGGGACGCCAACCTGAAGGGCTGCAGCCCGGCGACGCGCAGCGCGCTGCTGGCCCGCACCGGCCTGCGCGGCGCCAGCCTGGGCTGGCTCACCCAGTCGCTGACCGCCACCGACATGGAGCCGGGGATGGAGCTGCAGACCTCGCGTTGAGCGCGGCGGAGCCCTGCGCGGCCGCGTACCGCCGCGAGGGCGCCGTCAGAGCATGCCGGTTTCGAGGCGCGCGGCCTCGGACATCATGTGCCGGCCCCAGGGCGGGTCGAAGACGAGTTCCACGTCGGCCTCGGCCACGGTGGGGATCATCTCCAGCTTGCTGCGCACGTCGTCGACCAGGATGTCGCCCATGCCGCACGCCGGCGCGGTCAGGGTCATGCGCACTTCGACGAGCCGCTCGCCCTCCGCGGGCGCGGCCTTGACGGTCGCTTCGTAGATCAGGCCGAGGTCGACCACGTTGATCGGGATCTCCGGATCGAAGCAGGTGCGCAGCTGCCGCCAGACCATCTGCTCCACGGCCTCGTCATCGGCCCCGTCGGGCAGTTCGAGCGGCTCCGGCGGCTCCTTGCCCAGTGCGTCCGCGTCCTTGCCGGCGATGCGGAAGAGGTTGCCCTCGATGAACACCGTATAGCTGCCACCCAGGGCCTGGGTGATGTAGCCGATGCTGCCCGCAGGCAGGTTGACGTGCTCGCCCTGCGGAACGAGGACGGCCGCGCAGTCGCGCTCGAGGCGCACGGGTTCGCTGGATCTGGAATACATACCGGGGAGATTGGGGTGACGCGCCGGGAGGCAAGTCCTCCATTCTAACGGTGGGGCATCCGGCGTGCCGGCTCCGGTATGCTGTCGGGCTACCCTGCACCGCCCCGAGCATGCCCCAAGCCTCCCCGCCCGCCGTCGCGCCCGCCCGCCAGGTCCGCCCCGTGGCATGGCTGCTGCTGGCCGTGAGCATGGGCGTGACGGCGGTGATGTGGATCCTGCTGTCGCTCCATACCGAACGCCAGCACGCCTGGATGGCGCTGGTCACGGGCCTGGACATCGCGTGGGTGCTGCGTTTCGGCGGCTGGCGCCCCGGCCGCATGCGCGCCGCGATGGCCGCCTGCGCGACCGCAGGGGTCGTCGTCGCCGCGCAATGGGGCATCATTGCCGGCCACATCGGCAGCCAGATGGGCCTCTCGCCGTTCGCCTCGTCGCTGAAACTGGGCGTCCACCATGCCTGGTTCATGGCGACCCAGGCCAATGACCCGGTGGATTGGGGCGTGATGGCCCTCGGCCTGCTGGTCGCCTTCCTGGCGGCGCGCTGAGCCTTCAACCGCGCGGCGCGGGCAGGACCTCGTCCATGCATCGCGCCAGCAGCGACACCGCGGGGCCGATGTCCTTGAGGGGCATGCCGGCGAAGCCCATCAGCAGGCCCGGACGCGGCGGGCGCCGCAGGTAGAACGGCGTGATGGGATACAGGGCCAGGCCATGCCCTGCCGCGCGGGCGACCAGCGCTTCGCAACCCGCATGGTCGGCGTCGCGCAGCCAGGCGACCAGGTGCATGCCGGCCCTGGAGTCCTCGATCGCCAGACGCGCGCCCAGTCGGCGACGCAAGGCCTCGAGCAACGCATCCCGGCGCGCGCGCAGGGCCTTGGCGGTGCGGCGCAGGTGTCGCTCGAACCCCCCGTCGGCGATGAAGCCGGCCAGCGCCAGCTGCTCGATCGCGGGCGATCCGAAGTCGTCCGCCCACTTCGCATTGATGAAGTCGCGCGCGAGGGCGCGCGGCATCACCAGGTACCCCAGTCGCAGGGCCGGGAACATCAGCTTGGAGAAACTGCCGACGTAGATCACGCGGTCGTCGCGATCGAGCGAGCGCAGCGCGGCCAGCGGCCGCGCGTCGTAGCGGAACTCGCCGTCGTAGTCGTCCTCGAAGATCCAGCTGCCCTGCCGAGCGGCGAGATCGAGCAGTTGCCGGCGCCGCTCCAGCGACATCAGCGCGCCGGTGGGGAACTGGTGCGAGGGCGTGACGCACATCAGGCGCGGCGCGGGCAGGTCGATCGCATCCACGACCAGGCCCGACCCGTCGACCGGGGCCGTGCGCAGTTCCGCCCCGTGGATCTGCAGCACTTCGCGGATCGCGAAATACTGCGGCTCCTCCACCAGGGCCGTCGCCCCGGGATCGAGCAGCACGCGCGCCGTCAGCGCGATCGCCTGCTGGGTGCCGTTGACGACCAGCACGTCCGCGGGAGCGACCTGCACGCCGCGCCGGCGAGACAGGTAACCGCATATCGCCTCGCGCAGTGCGGGCAGTCCCTGCACGGGGGGATACGATGGCGCGGCGTGGTTGGCCGCGCGCGACAGCGCCCGCGCCCAGTCGCTGGTCAGGGTGGCATTGGCCATCGGCACGCCGTACTGGAAGGCATGACGCATGCCGGGCATCGTGCGCCCGGGGATCGAGGCATGGTCATGGAAGCGACGCGCCCGGGCGGCGAAGGCGCTGGGCGCGGGCACCGCCTCGATCGCCGCAGGGACCGCAGCGACGGGGGCCGACGCGGCCAGCACGCCGGGCGCGACGAAGCTGCCGGCGCCGACGCGGGCCTGCACGCAGCCTTCGGCCTGCAACTGCTCGTAGGCTTCCAGCACGGTGTTGCGCGACAGGCCCAGCTCACGGGCCAACAGGCGGGTCGCCGGCAGGCGTTCGCCCTCGACCAGCCGGCCTTCGAGCATCGCCGTGCGCAACGCGCGCGTCAGCTGGGCGTGCAAGGGCCCCTGGCCATCGAGCGGCAAATGCAACAGCACGGGCACCTCCCCGGCGTGGTGGGCTCGGG
Source organism: Gammaproteobacteria bacterium (assembly GCA_030431185.1). Taxonomy (GTDB): domain Bacteria; phylum Pseudomonadota; class Gammaproteobacteria; order Xanthomonadales; family Xanthomonadaceae; genus Marilutibacter. The sequence continues at coordinate 7,789 of JAUIJO010000074.1, forward strand.
CGCGTGCGGCGCCCGCGGCACTTTGATTGGCTCCATCATTACCACGAATTCCGGATCTTTTCAGGGCCACTTCTCGGGGAGAGGATCCCATCGGGCCGGCGTCGCCGCCACGGGCCAGCCGCCCCACCGTCCCCAAGGAGAACCCCAAATGAGTATCCAGACCCGTCGCCTCGCCTGCCTCGTCCTGGCCGGCGTCCCCCTGCTCGCGTTCGCCACGACGCCCGACGCCTCGCGGCCACCTCCGTGCAAGCACGTCCATGCGGAACTGGTCGAGGTCGGTGCGACCGAAGGATGCAATGCCGGCCTGGCCTCCTGTTTCCTCGGCGAGGTCGTCGGCAACCACGGCCTGGTCGGCACCACCCACTTCGCCTCCGACAGCGCGGCCGCGGGGCCGGCCACCTCGCCGGGCTTCATTTCCTATGGAGGTGCGTTCGAATACCGGACCGCCCATGGCAGGCTGTTCATGCGCGAGACCGGCGTCACCGATCCCGCGGTCGTCACCGCGTACCAGCGCATCGACCATGGCGATGGCCGCTACGCGGGCGCGACCGGCTATTTCTTCGTCAGCGGCACCAAGTCCCAGGCGGGCATCATCAGCACCGAGGTCAGCGGCGAACTGTGCCTGGCGCCCGGGCGCCCATGACGTCGCCCGCCCGCATCGGCGGCCCTGGGCTCAGTGGCCGCCGTCGAGCGCCTTCAGCTCGCTGACCAGCGCGCTGGCCATCTCGGCGCCATCGCCGTAGAGCATGCGGGTGTTGTCGCCGTAGAACAGGGCGTTCTCGATGCCGGAGAAGCCGGTGCCCTTGCCGCGCTTGATCACGATGGTGTTCCGGGACTCGGAGACATCCAGGATCGGCATGCCGTAGATCGGGCTTGCAGGGTCGGTCTTCGCCACCGGGTTGACCACGTCGTTGGCGCCGATCACCAGGGACACGTCGGTATTGCGGAATTCGGGGTTGATGTCGTCCATGTCGACGATCAGGTCGTAGGGCACGCCCGCCTCGGCGAGCAACACGTTCATGTGGCCCGGCATGCGTCCGGCGACCGGATGGATGGCGAATTTCACCTTGACCCCGCGGTCCATGAGCTTCTGCGCCAGCTCCCAGATCTTGTGTTGCGCCTGCGCCACGGCCATCCCGTAGCCGGGCACCACCACCACGCGTTCGGCGAAGGCCATCATCGCGGCGACGTCGCCGGCCTCGATGGGCTTCTGGCTGCCCTCGATCTCCTGCGCCTGGCCGCCGCCGCCGAAGTTGGAGAACAGCACGCTGCTGATCCTGCGGTTCATCGCCTTGGCCATCAGGCGCGTCAGCAGGATGCCCGCCGCGCCGACCATCATGCCGGCGATGATCAGCGCCTCGTTGCCGAGCACGTAACCCTCGAACGCGACGGCCAGGCCGGTCAGCGCGTTGTAGAGCGATATCACCACCGGCATGTCCGCACCGCCGATCGGCAGGGTCAGCAGGATCCCGAGCGCCAGCGCGACGAGGAAGAACGCCACGATCCAGTGCGTCGCGAGGGTGGTGATCGCCAACACCCCGAGCACCACCATCGCCAGCGCCACGGCCAGGTTGAAGACCTGCTGGCCGGGGAACACCACGCGCCGGTCGAGGCGCCCGTCGAGCTTGGCCCACGCGATGACAGAGCCCGACAGCGAAACCGCGCCGATCGCCGAGCCGAGCACCGCGAGCACCAGGGTCACCGCCGGGATGCCGACGTCGGTCGCGCCGATGCCGGCCAGCGTCGTCGCGCCGGCGACCAGGCCGCTGAACTTGAGCAGTTCCACCGCACCGATGGCAGCAGCCGAACCGCCGCCCATGCCGTTGTAGAGCGCGACCATCTGCGGCATGTCGGTGATGGCGACCTTCTTGCCCGACACCCAGGCCAGCACCGTGCCCAGTACCAGGGCGGTCACGATCAGTCCGAGGTTGTGCAGGTCCGGCAGCAGGAAGGTCGCCGCGGTGGCGATCACCATGCCCCACCCGGCCCAGCGGATGCCGCTGCGCGCCGTCAGGGGCGACGCCATGCGTTGCAGGCCGAGCAGGAACAGCGTGGCGGCGACGAAGTAACTGGCCGAGGCCAGCAGCACCTGGGCGCTCATGCGCCGTCGCCGCCCCCGGCGGCGGGCTTGCGGCTGGACTTGAACATCTCCAGCATCCGCTCGGTGACCACGTAGCCGCCGGCGGCATTGCCGGCGCCCAGCAGCACGGCGATGAAGCCGATGGCCTTCTCCAGGGGCGTGTCGGCGTGGCCCAGGACCACCATGGCGCCGATCAGCACGATGCCGTGGATGAAGTTGGACCCGGACATCAGCGGGGTGTGCAGGATCACCGGCACCCGCGAGATGATCACGTGCCCGGCGATCGCCGCCAGCATGAAGATGTACAACGCCACGAATCCGTCACCCATGTTCCCTGGTTCCCGCGCGAGGTCGTCCGCATCATAACCGGCCCTGAACCCCCGGCGTCCACTGTCAACCCCGGCGCGGCGCGCGCGTTGCCATGTCATGCAACGAAGGCTGTGACGCCCATCCCGAGGACCGCCCGTGAGACTCCACCCCCAGCGCATCCGCCAGCCCGTATGCTCGACGCGGTGAACCCACGCGCACGCCACGGCGATGCCCCGCCCGAAGACGCCATCCCGCGTGAGCCGCCGGCGACGCTGGAGGCGTTCCTCGCGGGCATCGGGACGCGGGCGTTCCGCTTCGCCGAAACCGGCCTGCGCCAGCGCGAGGATGCGCTGGACGCCGTGCAGGACGCGATGATGAAGATGCTGGCCTACGAAGACCGGCCGCCGGCGGACTGGACGCCGCTGTTCTGGAGCATCCTTCGCCGGCGCATCATCGACATGCAGCGGCGGCGGCGGTTTCGCCTGACCTGGCTGTCGCCGGCGCCCCGCCACGAGGACGGCACGGCGGTCGAGTGGTCCGACGATGGCCCGGACCCCGTCCGCGCGCACGACAACCGCGAGGCCTACGCGCGCCTGGCCGAAGCGCTGGGTGAGTTGCCCGCGCGCCAGCGCGAAGCGTTCTCGCTGCGCGTGCTGGAGGAGCTCGACGTCGCGACGACCGCGCGGGCCATGGGATGCAGCGAAGGCTCGGTGAAAACCCATCTATCGCGTGCCCGAGAGGCACTGCAACGGAAACTGGAGGAATGGCGATGACCGCCCCCCGCGACACCACACCCCGTTCCGGGACCGATTTCGACCAGGCGATGCGCGCCCTGCATGCGCAGGGCCTGGCGCACGTGCCGGCCCGCACGCTGTCCCGCCTGCGCATCGACCGCCACGCGACGCGGGCCCGGGGGACCGGTCCACGATCGCGCTGGATGCCGGGCATGGCCTTCGCGGCGGTGTTCGCCTGCGCGCTCGGCATCGCCTGGCTGCAGTCGCCCCCGTCCGCGAATGCCCCGCGCGTCGCCCAGGGCCCTGCCGTTGCGCCGGCAGCGAGCCAGGATGGCCTCGTCGTCGCCCTGGAAGCGGCGGAGGCCGAAATGATGCTGGACCCCCTCGACGAAGACCCCGATCTGTACCTGTGGCTCGCCGCCAACGACGAAACCCTGCCGTCCATACTGGAACGCTGACATGCCTGACCTCGCCCGAACGACCCCGACGCGGCGCCTGGCCGCCCTGCCGCGGGTGGTGCTGCTGTTCGCCCTGATCGCGGCACCCGCCGCCTTCGCCGGCCCGCCCGTGCCCGTGCCCGCGCCTGCCGGTGCCGCGACGCCCCCGGCCTGGGAGCAGCTGAGCGAGGCGCAGCGCGAGGCGCTCATCGCGCCGATCCGCGAACGCTGGAACAACGAGCCCGATGCGCGCCAGCGCATGCTCGAACATGCCCGCCGCTGGCAGGAGCTCAGCCCGGAGCAGCGCCGCAAAGCCCGTCATGGCCGCCATCGCTGGGAAGACATGAGCCCGGAACAACGCCGGCAGACGCGCGCCCTGTTCGAGGCCATGCGGGGCATGACGTCCGAACAACGACGCGAACTCAAGGCGGCATGGCGGGCGATGACCCCCGCCCAACGCGATGCGTGGGTACGGCAACGCCGGGCCGACTGAGGCGCGGGCGGGCAGCGAGGCGCGGAACACGGCCCGCGCCCATGCGCCCGGGCTAGGCCCCTGGCGCCTTGCGTTCCGGCCAGACCGTCCGGGACAGGAGTTCGTCGTCCCAGTCGTGGCGGATCGCTCCGTCCTCCAGGAACAGGCGGGCGAAGTTGTAGAGGTTGCGGGCGTACATCTCGCTGGCATGCACCGCGCCGCGACTGGCGAGGTTCAAGGGGCCGTCGACCAGCACGCCGTCGACGTCGACGGTCTCCCCCGGCCGTGTCGATTCGCAGTTGCCGCCGGTTTCAGCGGCCAGGTCGACGATCACGCTGCCGGGCTTCATGCCGCCGACCATCGCCGCACTGATGATCCGGGGCGCGGGCCGGCCGGGCACCGCCGCCGTGCAGACGACCACGTCGACATTGCGCAGGTGCTCGCCGAGCCGGCGCTGCTGCTCGGCGCGCTCTTCCTCGCTCAGCGCGCGCGCGTAGCCGCCCTCGCCCGCGGCGCTGACGCCGAGGTCGAGGAACTTGCCGCCCAGCGACTCGATCTGCTCGCGGGTCTCGGGCCGCACGTCGAACCCCTCGACCTGCGCGCCCAGGCGCTTCGCGGTGGCGATCGCCTGCAGCCCGGCAACGCCGGCGCCCACCACCAGCACCTTCGATGGGCGGATGGT
>JAUIJO010000075.1 GCA_030431185.1 Gammaproteobacteria bacterium
GGCCACGGCATAGCTGTAGCTGCCGACGCCACCGCTGGCGCTGAAGACCTGCGACCACGCCGCGTTGTAGTCGGCGTTGAAGCTGCCGCCGGCGGGAGCCAGCGAAAGCGTCGGGGCGGACACGTCGATCACGTAGGCCTGCACACCAGCCTGGCCGTTGGCATCGGTCGCACCGAAGGTGACGTTGAAGCTGCCGGCCTTGGTCGGCGTGCCCGACAGCGCGTCGCCTGCCAGGCTCATGCCCGCCGGCAGGCTGCCGGCGGTGATGGCGAACGTATACGGCGCGGCGCCGCCATTGGCGGCGAGGACCTGGCTGTAGGCCTGGCCGGCCGTGCCGCCGGGCAGCGCCGCCGGGTCGAGGCTGATGGTCGGAGCCGACACCACCAGCGTGTAGCTCTCGCTGACGGTGAAAGGCGCGCCCACGCCGGTCGAACCGGTGTCGGTGGCGGTGACGGTGATCGGGTAGCTGCCCGGCGCGGTCGGGGTGCCCGACAGCGTGTCGCCGCTGAAGCTGACGCCCGCGGGCAGTGCACCGGCCACGGCATAGCTGTAGCTGCCGACGCCACCGCTGGCGCTGAAGACCTGCGACCACGCCGCGTTGTAGTCGGCGTTGAAGCTGCCGCCGGCGGGAGCCAGCGAAAGCGTCGGGGCGGAGACATTGAGGGTGAAGCTGTCGCTGCCCGCGAAAGGCCCGTCCCCGGTGCTGCTGTCGGACGCGGTCACGCCGAGGGTGAAGCTGCCCACCTCGGTAGGCGTGCCCGATACGGTCACCGAGCTGCCAGTGTTGCCGGTGATCGACAGGCCAGTCGGCAGGCCGTTGACCTGGAAGCCGCTGAAGGGGGCAGTGCCGCCGCTCCAGTTGAAGGTCTGGGTGTAGGGCATGCCAGCGACGGCGTTGAGGCCGCTGCCGGCACTGACGGTGATCGTCGGGCTGCCCACGGTGACCGTCACCGTTGCCGGTGCGGACGTGCCGCCGCTGTTGGTCGCGGTATAGGTGAAGCTGTCCTGGCCTGCGAAGCCGTTCGCGGGCGTGTAGGTGAGCGACATGCCGCTGACGATGGCCGTGCCATTGGCAGGCGGGGTCGCCAGCGCGATCGAGGTGGCGGGGCCGCCGCCCAGGTCCGGCGTCACCGGATTGGCCGTGCTGCCGTAGGCGACCGCGGTCGAGACGGCGCCGGCGACAGGCGCGATCTCATTGATCTTGAGCGCATAGGCGCGCGCGCCGGTATAGGGACCGGTGCCCGTGGCACTGTCGGTGGCGGATACGGTGAAGTTGAACGTGCCGAACACCGTCGGCGTGCCGCTCAGCGTGCCGCCCGGACTCAGGGAGAGGCCTGCTGGCAGTGCGCCGGCGCTCACCGCGTGCGTGTAGGGCGCGACGCCGCCCGATGCCACGAAGGCCGCGCTGTAGGCGTCGCCGCGGGTACCGTCCGGCAGGGTGGCCGGGGCCACGCTCACGGTGGGTGCGGCGATGGTCACGGTGTATGCCCGGCTGCCAGTGAACGGCCCGCCGGTGGAAAGCGTATCGGTCGCGGTGACGGTGAAGTTGAACGTGCCGCCTGCGGTGGGGCTGCCACTGAGGGTGCCGCTGGAGGACAGGGCCAGGCCGGCGGGCAGGCTGCCCGCCGTGACGGCGAAGGCGTAGGGCGCCGTGCCGCCGCTGGCGACCAGCGATGCGTTGTAGGCGACGCCGACGCTGGCGCCGGTGAGCGTCGTCGGACCGACCGCGATCACGCGCGGCGCGAACGGTACGACGCTGTTGGACGCCGCCGATGCCGGGCCGGTACCCGCGGCATTGGTCGCGGTCACGGTGAAGGTGTAGGGCTGGTCGTTGGTCAAGCCGGTGACGATGAGCGGGCTTCCCGCGCCCGTCGCGGTGAGGCCGCCCGGGTTGGAGGTGACCGTGTAGCCCGTGATCGCCGCGCCACCGGTCGAGGCCGGCGCGGTGAAGCCGACGCTGGCCTGCGCATTGCCGGCGGTGGCGGCGCCGATCGTCGGTGCGCCGGGAACGATGGCATTGACGCTGAAGGAGCGGACGACGCTTGCCGCCGCCGCATAGGTGCCGTTGCCGGCCTGGTCGGCGTTGATCGTACAGGTGCCGGCGGTGACGAAACCGAGGGTGCCGCCAGCGGTGATGGTGCATACGCCCGTGGTCGAGGACGTGAAGGCGACGGTCAGTCCCGAGTCGGACGTGGCGCTGAGCGTCGGCGAGGTGCCGAAGTTCTGCGCGCCGGGGTTGGCGAACGTAATGGTCTGCGGTTGCAGGTCATCGTTGAGGATGGTGCCCGTCGCGACCTGGGCGGCCCCCGGGGTGTAGCCAACGCCGGTCTGCAGCGCCAGGCTCACGGTCTCGTCTGCCTCGAACGTCGTGTCGGCGGTCGGGTTGACGATCACCGTGGCGCTGTCCGCGCCTGCCGGGATCGTGACCGAGGCACCGAGCGTGGCGAAGTCGACGCCCGGCGTCGCGGTGCCCAGCACCTGGTAGTTCACGGTCGTCGCGGTGGCGCTGGTGTCGGTCAGGCTGATCGTGAACACAAGGTTGGCCGCGCCATCCTCGGCCACGCTGGCCGGGGCGACGCTGATGTTGGCCTGGGGCTCCGCGTCGTCGTTGGTGATCGTCGCCAGTCCCTGGCCGTCGACCACCGTCGCGCCCGACACGTTGGACACGTTGGCGAAGAAGGTCTCGTTGGGCTCGAAGTTCGTGTCGCCCAGGACCAGGACATTGAAGCTGTAGCTGCTGCTGCCCGCGGGGATGGTCTGCCCGGTCAAGCTGCGCGCGACATAGTCGGAGCCCGCGGTGGCGCTGCCATCGGCGGTTGCGATGTCGAAGCTGACGCCACCCGCCGGCGCCGGGGACCCCAGGCTCACGGTGAAGGTCGCGGTGCTGGTGCCGGCATTGCCCTCGGTGATCGTGACGTCGTTGATCGACAGGTCGGGCGAGGGGGCGATGTCGTCGTTGGTGATCGTGCCGGTCGCGCTGGACGGCGAGCCGATCGTGTAGCCCGTGCCGGAACCGATGTTCAGGACGACGGTCTCGTCGGGTTCGTAGGTCGTGTCGCCGATCGGGTTGACCGTGACCTCCCAGTTGATCGCACCCAATGGCAGGGTCACCGAACCGCTGGCCGGCGTGAAGTCACTGCCGGCGGTGGCGGTGCCCCCGAAGCTGTAGTTGATGGTGACCGGCGTGGTTGCGTACTTGTTCAGGCCCACCTGGAAACGCAGCGGACTGCCGCTGTTCTCGGCGACGCTGGGCACCAGGGTGAACGCCTGGGCCTGCGGGGGCGTGCTGCCGATCGGGACGACGTAGCGGTTCGAGATACTGCCGCCCCGGGGGGTGCCGTTGCCGTCGATCGCGGTGAACTGACCGAACAGGACCACGCCAAACGCATCGGCCGCCGTCGTGGTGTAGGTCCCGCTGCAGATCGTCGTGCCATTGGGCGCCAGGGGCAGCCCGCCACAGCTGAAGTTCGAGATCGGGACGCTGGTGTTCTCCAGGCTGATCGAATTGGTGATCGCATTCGACTGGCCGTAGGAGAACATGAAGGTGATGGTCTCGCCGGGCCCCGAGTAGGACGGCGGAGCCGAGCCACTGATGCTCATCACTTGGGCGCCCGCGGGGACAGCCAGAGCCGTGCACGCCAGCAGGACCGCGCCCGCGCGGGCCAGGAAGCGCCGCGTGATCGAGCGTCCGCCGCTCGCCGTTGGCTCGACGCGATCACGCGCGCAGCCGTTCCCCGTCACACCCGCGAGGGTGCCCAGTGCCTTCCGAAACATTCGATTTCCCCTGTAAGTGGCGGCAGCGGCCTGTGCAGCGATGCCGGTCTTGCCCCGCCATGGTCGCAGTTTGGACAAGTGTGATCAATTGCTCATTTTGGTCATTCGCTGACCCAATGCGCGTCACGCGCGCCCCGCGGCGACGTTGGTTGGGCGAAGCGGCGCCCGGATCAGGCGGCGATCCTCCCGACCGGGCAGCGCCATCGCCATCGCCGCGCCGTCCACGCCGGGGCTTCACGGTCCGGCCCGACGTCCGCCGCTACCCTGCCCGTACACCCGTACCTGACGGAGGTCGCCATGTCGGTGGAGCACAAGAGCGCGCTCGAGCACGTCAACGACACCCTGGCCCAACTCAAGGAGATGCGGCACTACGCCAAGAACAACGTCGAGCTCCTGACGACGCAGTGGCTGTTGTTCGACGGCGAGCTGTCCAAGCTCAAGCACGCCTCGAAGATCGAGGTCCTCATGACCCGGCAGGGCGAGTTCTACGACGTGCTTGAAGAGGAGATCAACGCACTGGAGTCGCTCGCGGAGGCGCTCCAGCCGCCGCCGGAGGGCGAAGACGGCTAGGGCGGGCACGTTCGCTACGTTCGCCGCGCCACCACGCGCGGGCGCGGACGGCGCGGGTTCCCGGCGGCTCAGCTGCCGACGGGCTCGCCCCGTTCGCGGGCGATCGCGCGCCAGCCGATGTCGTGGCGGTGGAACTCGCCATGCCAGGAAATCCCGGCGACTTCGGCATAGGCGTTCTTCTGGGCATCGGCGACGGTGTCGCCCAGCGCGCAGACGCAGAGCACGCGGCCGCCGGCGGTGACCACGTGCTCGCCTTCGATCCGGGTGCCGGCGTGGAAGACCTTGGCGCCTTCCACGTCGGGCGTGTCCCAGCTGCCGATGGTGTCGCCGCTGCGCGGCTTGCCGGGATAGCCTTCCGCCGCCATGACCACGCCGAGCGAGGCGCGCGGATCCCATTCGATGGCGTGGCCCTGCAGCGCGCCATCGATCGCCGCTTCGAGCAGCCCGACCAGGTCGGACTGCAGGCGCAGCATGATCGGCTGGGTTTCCGGGTCGCCGAAGCGCACGTTGAACTCGATGACCTTGGGCGCGCCATGGCGGTCGATCATCAGCCCGGCATAGAGGAAGCCGGTGAACGGCACGCCGTCGGCGGCCATGCCGCGCACGGTGGGCTCGATGACCTCGCGCATGATGCGGTCATGGACCTCCGGCGTGACCACCGGGGCCGGCGAGTAGGCGCCCATGCCGCCGGTATTGGGGCCGGTGTCGCCATCGCCGACGCGCTTGTGGTCCTGGCTGGTGGCCATCGGCAGCGCGGTGGCGCCGTCGACCACCGCGATGAAACTGGCCTCCTCCCCGTCGAGGAATTCCTCGATCACCACGCGCGCGCCCGCCTGGCCGAACGCGTAGTCGGACAGCATGTCGGTGACGGCGGCCTCGGCCTCGGCCTCGCTCATCGCGACGATCACGCCCTTGCCGGCGGCCAGGCCATCGGCCTTGATCACGATCGGCGCGCCCTTCTCGCGGATGTATTCCAGCGCGTTCTCCGCCTCGGTGAACACCTGGTAGTGCGCGGTGGGAATGCCATGGCGGGCCAGGAAGTCCTTGGCGTAGGCCTTGCTGCCCTCGAGCTGCGCGGCGGCCGCGGTGGGGCCGAAGATGCGCCGGCCGGCCTCGCGGAAACGGTCCACCACGCCGGCGACCAGGGGCACTTCGGGGCCGACCACGGTCAGGTCCACGCCTTCGTCCTGGACCAGGGCCAGCAGCGCGTCGATGTCGGTCGCGGCGACGTCGACGTTGCGGCACTTGGCCTCGTTGGCGGTGCCGGCGTTGCCGGGGGCGACGATGACCTCGTCGACGCGGGGCGACTGCGCCAGTTTCCAGGCCAGGGCGTGTTCGCGGCCACCGGAGCCGATAACGAGGATCTTCATGGGCACTCCTGGCCTGTGTGTCTGTCTGGGAACACGGATTTTACGTGAGGAAGCGGTAGTTCCACAGACGGCCGCGCGCCGGCTCGCTGCTACCATCCCCGGCACTGCCCTCGGGCCACCACTGGGGAATCGCCTTCGATGCAAACCCTCCTCGACGCCATCGAGGCCGTGCTCGCGCCCGTGGTGGGCGGCATCAACACGGTGCTGTGGGATTACCTGCTGGTTTACGGCCTGCTCGCGGTGGGGGTGTATTTCACCCTGCGCCTGCGCGGCCTGCAGTTCCGGCGCTTCGGACACATGCTGCGCCTGGTCGCCACGGGCACCCACGCCGACGCCAGCGGCATATCGCCGTTCCAGGCCTTGTGCACGAGCCTGGCCGCGCGTGTCGGCACCGGCAACCTGGCCGGCGTGGCGATCGCGCTGGCGGTGGGCGGCCCGGGCGCCCTGTTCTGGATGTGGTGCACGGCCGTGCTGGGCATGGCGACGGCGTACGCCGAGAGCACGCTGGCGCAGCTGTACAAGGTGCGCGGCGAGGACGGCCAGTATCGCGGCGGGCCGTCGTATTACATGGCGCGGGGCCTGGGCCACCGCTGGATGGGCGTGGCCTTCGCGTTGGCCCTGTTGCTCAGCTACGGACTCATCTTCAGCAGCGTGCACGCCAACGCGATGGCGCAGGCACTCGAGGGCGCCTTCGGGCTGGGGCCGGAAACGGTGGCCGTCGGCCTCGTGGTGCTGACCGCCGCGATCATCTTCGGTGGCTTGCGTTCGGTGGCGCGCTTCGCGTCCTGGGTGGTGCCCTTCATGTCGCTGGCCTACCTGTTGCTGGCGGGCTGGATCGTGCTGGCCCACTTGCCGCAGCTGCCGGGGGTCCTGTTGCAGGTGCTGCGTGGCGCATTCGGCCTGGACGCGGCGACCGGTGGCCTGCTGGGGGTGCTGAGCGTGGCCATGCTGCAGGGGGTCAAGCGGGGCCTGTACTCCAACGAGGCCGGCATGGGCAGCGCGCCCAACGTGGCCGCCGCGGTGACGCCGGTGCCGCACCACCCCGCCAGCCAGGGCCTCGTCCAGGCGCTGGGAGTGTTCATCGACACCCTGCTGGTCTGCACCGCCACCGGCATCATCATCCTGCTGTCGGGCGTGCTGGGCGAGGGCGGTCTGGACGGCGTGCAGGTGACGCAGGCGGCGATGACGGTGTTCCTGGGCGACTGGGGCGCGGGTTTCGTCGCGGTGGCGATGTTCTTCTTCGCCTTCACCACCATCCTGGGCAACTACTCCTACGCCGAGAGCAACCTGCTGTACCTGGGCGGGGGGCGCATGGGCTTGCTGGCGCTGCGCCTGGCGGCGCTGACGACCATCACCTGGGGGGTGTTCTCGAAGGTGCAGCTGGTCTGGGACGCGGCCGATGCCTCGATGGCGGTGATGGCCTCGATCAACCTGGTGGCCATCGTCATGCTGTCGGGCGTGGTGGTGCGGCTGACCCGCGACTACGACGCCCAGTTGCGCGCGGGGTGCAGCCCCGCCTTCAGGCTCGACGAACACCCGGGTATGGCCCCGGGCGTCGATGGCGACATCTGGCGCTGACGGACGGGCCGGACCCGTGTGCTCCGGTCAGGACTCGTCCAGGGCCCGGGCGTTGTGCGGGTTTCGCCATGCGCGCGATACCACCACCGCCAGGGTCACCACCGTCAACGGGATCACGAACCACAGCATGACGTGGTTGAACTCGTCCAGCGCGGCGTGGCCGGTGTTGTCCATGAGCAGGTAGGCGGTGTACGCCGCGTAGTAGCCCAGGAACAGCGCGCCCTCCCACCGTGCGATGAGGTGGCCACTGAAGAAGATCGGCAGGCAGGCCACGGCGGTCGCGACCATCACCGGGATGTCGAAGTGCAGGGCCGAGCGGCTGACCGGGATGCCGTCGGGAGCCACCAGGGCAGTGGCGCCCAGCACCATCAGCAGGTTGTAGATGCCGCTACCGATCACGTTGCCGGCGGCGATGTCGCGTTCGCCCCGCAGCGTCGCGAGGATCGAGGTGGCGATCTCCGGCAGCGAGGTCCCGATGGCGATCACCGTCAGTCCGATCACCAGTTCGCTGACGCCCAGCGCGGCCGCGATGTCCACCGCCGACGCCACCAGCCAGCGTGCGCCCAGGACCAACAGCGCCAGCCCGGCGACAAGCATCAGCAGGTTCTTCCAAAGCGGCTGGGCCGGCGCCGGCGCGGCATCGGCCGCAGGTCGGGGCGCGCTCCTTGCCTCGCGTCGGCTCATCAACACCAGCATGAGGGTGTAGCCGACTCCGGCGGCCAACAGCACGATGCCGTCGCCGCGGGAAATGCCACCGTCGGTCGCCATCCACCAGGTGATCGCCGAGGCGGCCACCAGGACCGGGACGTCCAGCCAGATCAGCTGGCGCGCGACCACCAGCGGCACGATCAGCGCCGACAGGCCCAGCACGAGGAGCACGTTGACGATGTTGCTGCCCACGACGTTGCCCAGTGCGATGTCGGGCGAGCCCTTGAGCGCGGCCCCGACGCTGATCGCCAGTTCCGGTGAACTGGTGCCAATCGCGACCACGGTCAGCCCGACCACCAGCGACGACATGCCGGTGGCCAGGGCGATGCGCGAGGCGCCGCGCACCAGCAGTTCCGCGCCGCCGATGAGGACGACCAAGCCCAGGAGAAGCCAGAAGACGACGGAAGGATTCATGGGGACCATGATGACCGAACTGCCCATCGCTGTAACGCGGTACCCCGCCGGTCCACGAGGCGCTCGTGCAGGACGCGTTCAGCCCGCGGCATCGCCGCCAACCACGTAGCCCAGGCAAGCGAAGCGCACCCGCAGCTCCCGTAGGGTGGGTAGAGCCGAAGGCGAAACCCACCATCGCGGGATTGCCCGCATCACGGACGATGGGTTTTGCTTCGCGCTACCCATCCTACGGTGCCGCCTCTCGCCCCGCCTCGTAGGGTGGGTAGAGCCAAAGGCGAAACCCACCGTCGTGGGATCGCCCGCACGACGGGTGATGGGTTTTGCTTCGCGCTACCCATCCTACGATGCTGCCTCTGCCCCGCCTCGTAGGGTGGGTAGAGCCAAAGGCGAAACCCACCCTCGCGGGATCGCCCGCACGACGGGTGATGGGTTTTGCTTCGCGCTACCCATCCTACGGTTCTGCCTCCCCCGGCCTCGTAGGGTGGGTAGAGCCAAAGGCGAAACCCACCGTCGTGGGATCGCCCGCATGACGGGCGATGGGTTTTGCTTCGCGCTCCCATCCTGCGGGTCTGATGGCCTGATGCCCATGGCGACGACGAGCAGACCCGCCAGCAGGCAGAAGATGACAGAGATATCCCCGCCCGACATTACAACCGCGTGGAGCCCCCTGAGTCAGGGGGCGATTCGCGCCAAAGGCGCGAATGGGGGTGTGGGTAAATACTGGCTGGGGCCCGGGATCTGCTCGGCGAATCCTGGCATTGATGCCTGCATGGCAGGCATCAATGCCGGAAGTGGCGCACCCCGGTGAACACCATCGCCAGGCCGTGCTCGTCGGCGGCGGCGATGACTTCGTTGTCGCGCATCGAGCCGCCCGGCTGGATCACCGCCTTGATGCCGGCCGCGGCCGCGGCGTCGATGCCGTCGCGGAAGGGGAAGAACGCGTCCGAGGCCATCACCGAGCCCTCGACGACCAGGTCCGCGTCGGCGGCCTTGATGCCGGCGATGCGCGCCGAATACACGCGGCTCATCTGTCCCGCGCCGACGCCGATCGTGCGGTGGTCCTTCGCGTAGACGATCGCGTTGGACTTGACGAACTTGGCGACCTTCCAGGCGAACAGGAGGTCCTCGAACTGGGCGTCGGTCGGCGCGACCTTCGTCACGACCTTGAGTTCGTCGCGCGTGACCACGCGGGCGTCGGCGGTCTGCATCAGCAGGCCGGAACCCACGCGCTTGGTGTCGATGAAACCCGGCGACGGCGGCGCCAGCGGAATGCGCAGCACGCGCACGTTGGCCTTCTTCTTCGCGTACGCGAGTGCTTCGGCATCGTAGTCCGGGGCGATCAGTACTTCCACGAACTGGCGGTCGAGGATCGCCTTGCAGGTCGCGCCGTCGAGCGGCGTGTTGAAGGCCAGGATGCCGCCGAACGCGCTGGTCGGGTCGGTCGCGTAGGCCAGCTCGTAGGCGTCGCCACAGGCCACGCCCACCGCGACGCCGCAGGGGTTGGCGTGCTTGACGATCACGCAGGCCGGCGCGTCGAACTGGCGCACGCATTCCCATGCCGCGTCGCTGTCGGCGATGTTGTTGTAGCTCAGCTCCTTGCCCTGCAACTGCTCGAAGGTCGCCAGCGAGCCGGGCGCGGGATACAGGTCGCGGTAGAACGCGGCCTGCTGGTGCGGGTTCTCGCCGTAGCGCAGGTCCATGACCTTGACGAAGCTGCCATTGGCCTGCGCCGAGAACACATCGCGCACCGGCGTCTCCGCGCCGGGGTCGGCGATCGCGGAGAGGTAGTTGCTGATCGCCGCGTCGTACTGCGCCACGCGGTTGAACGCGGCCACCGACAACGCGAAGCGCCGGGCGCCCGAGAGCGCGCCGTCGTTGCCGGCCAGTTCCGAGAGCAGGCCGGCGTACTGCGACGGGTCGGTGGCGACGGCCACCCGGGCGAAGTTCTTGGCCGCCGAGCGGAGCATGGCCGGCCCCCCGATGTCGATGTTCTCAACCGCATCGGCCAGCGTGCAGTCGGCGCGCGCGGTGACGGCCTCGAACGGATACAGGTTCAGCACCAGCAGGTCGATCGCGCCGATGCCGTGCTCGGCCATGACCGCGTCGTCGGTGCCGGCGCGTCCCAGCAGGCCGCCGTGCACGAGGGGATGCAGGGTCTTGACCCGGCCGTCCATCATTTCCGGGAAGCCGGTGACCTCGCTGACGTCCTTGACCGCCAGGCCGGCGTCGCGGATTGCCTTGGCGGTGCCGCCGGTGGAGAGCAGTTCGACGCCCAGCCCCGACAGGGCGGTGGCGAGTTCGACCAGGCCGGTCTTGTCGGACACGGACAGCAGGGCACGACGGATCTTGATCGGCGCGGGGTTCACGGCACCGGTCGCTTGGGCAGCAGTCATCGGAAGTCGGAATGGCGAGGGGGCCGCCGATTATACCGGGCCGTCGCGGTGGGCCGCGTCCCGCCAGGTACCCGGCGCCCGCCCCGGCCGTGCGGGGGCGGTTCGCGGCGGGTCGGCGACCTGCCTGCCGCGCGCCGGGCTTTTCAGGCCAGCCCGTACTCGCGGAGCTTCTTGCGCAGGGTGGCGCGGTGGATGCCGAGCAGGGCCGCCGCACGGCTCTGGTTGCCTTCGCAGTGCTGCATCACTTCGGCGAACAGCGGGATCTCCAGCTCGCGCAGGGCGATCTCGTAGAGGTTCTCGCTGTCGCAGCCGTCGAGGTCGCCGAGGTAGCGCCGTATGGACGTCGCCACGTGGTCGCGCAAGGGTACGCGCGGCGTCGAGCGGCTGGTGTCGGTACGGTCGTTGGCGGCGTTCAACTGGCACTCCCCGGGGCTGCGTGTCCGCCCGTCGCATCCTGGCGCTGCACGCGCTGGGCGGTCATGGGGCGGGTCGGCCAGTCTAGCGCGCCTGGCCGGCCGGAAACACAGCCGGGTTCACACTCACCGGAAGTCGAAGCTGTAGGCGACGATGTCGGCCGCCGGCTCGACGACTTCGAAGGCGACGGTGGTGCTCTGGCCCGGGGCCAGGGTCTCGCCCTCCACGTAGTCGATGCGGTACTCGTCGGACCGGAATGCGCGCTGGCCGACCTGGCGGCCGTCGGCATCGGACAAGGTCAGCTGCAGGATCGGCCAGGCCTGTGGCCAGCGGGCGTCATTGCGGAAGCTCGCGTTGATCCGCAGCCGGCCTGGCACGTCGGGCACCGGTCGCACGCTGCGATCGAGCATGGTGTAGGCCTCGGGTTCGCGCCAGGCCGGGAGGCCACAGCGGAACACCGCGCACGCGGCCTCGACCACGGGTCGCCACTCGGCGCGACGGGCCAGCTCCGCGCGCTGGGACAACAGCAACTGGACGGCGAGCAGCACGGCGAGCGAGAGCACGGCGAGCAGCGCCGGCCAGCGCGGGGTGGCCGCCAGCTGGTCGATGCGCACGCGCGCGAAACTGGGGCCGCCGCCGCGTGCGCCCGGCGCGGCGGCATCGGGCGTCGAGCGGGGCGGGGCCTGGCGGCTGCCGCCCGCCGCCGGCGGGTTCGCAGTGGTGTCCGCCGCGGCCAGTTCCTTCGCCGGCGCGGTCGACGGGACGGCGCTCGCATCCGTGGCATCCGGCCCTGGCGCGTTTGCGTGTCCCGCTCCGGACCCGGACCCGTATTCGGATCCGGCGCTGGGCCGGGCATCGCCGTCCAGGCGCTCGTGGCAGCGCGGGCAGCGGGTGGGCGTGGCGCCTTCCTTGGACGCTTTCGCGATCAGGAAACCGCAATGGGGGCAGGGAACGAACATGGGTCCGAGTTTACGGTGCCGGTCGCCGGCAGCGGAACCGCCCCGGGCGCCGCGGCCGTGATCCAGTCCACGAAGCGCCCGCGCGGGGGCCCCCGCGGGCCGGGTCAGTCCGGACGGCGAACGCCGGTGACACGCATCCAGTCCCCGGCCTGGTCGGCCACGAGGTCCTGGAAGTACGGCGCATAGGCGGCGATGACCTCGTCCTCCTGGCCGTGCAGGATCCCCGACAGTGCGATCGCCCCGCCCGGGGCGACGCGGCTGGCGATGGTGTCGACCAGTTCGACCAGGGCCGAGGCCAGGATGTTGGCGACCACGAC
>JAUIJO010000076.1 GCA_030431185.1 Gammaproteobacteria bacterium
TCTGCGAGAGGTGGCCGCCTTCCAGGGCGACGACGCGGTAGCCCTTGGCGTGCTGGCGGTATTTCCAGAAGGTGCGGTCGAAGCGCGGCGAGAGCAGGACGACCACGTGGGCGTCGGCGAACCAGTGCTGCTGCGCGACCATGTCCATCACGAAGCGGCGGAGCGCGGCGGGCTCGGCGGGGATGGCCTCGTCGCCCTCGCGGCCGTCGCCGCCGTCTTCGCTGCCGCCGGCTGCATCGGTCGCGCGGAACGGCAGCGGCTCCAGCGCGTGGTCGGTGGCGTGGTAGTGGTAGAGCCCCGGCGCGACGCCCTCCACGTGCTGGACGACGAGGTAGCACTCCATCGGATGCAGGCCGCCGCCGCTGGGGACGTTCTTCTTCAGGAACACGGTGTCATCGGAGACGCGCACCTCGGCCTGGGCGGCGAACACGCGCTGCATGACCCGGGCGAAGGCCTCGAACGGCAGGAGACGGGAGGGGTCGAAGTTGCGGCAGGTGGCGCGCCGTGCGAGCAGGCGGTCGAAGTCGTTCGGCGCGATCCGCGGCAGCGGCAGGCGCGCGTCGCCCTCGGCGCGGGTCGCGGCCTCGACCGGCGGCGCGCCGAGCACCTCGCGCATCTCCACCGCGGTCTCGGTGCGGCTGTCCTTGCTGTTCTGTACCGCGTCGACCCCTTCCCAGCGGGTGAAGGCATGCAGGGTCGCGCCGAGCGGATGCCAGTGGACCTCGCGCAGACGCGCGTCGCGCTCGCGCCAGCCGGCGTGGGTGGCGTCGTCGCTGTCGGCGACGGCAAGCCCTTCGGCCAGCAGTCGCGGCAGCGCCGGCGCGAGGTCGGCGTCCAGGCTGCCCACCTCGATCCATTGCCCGGGACTCAGCCGACCCAGCAACTCGCGTTCGGCGGCATCCAGCTCGACCTCCTCGCCGATATGCGGCGCCAGCGCCAGCCAGCGCCGCTCTCGCCGCAGGCCGTCGCCGCCGCTAAGCAGCGACTCCAGCTCGAACGCGACCTCCTCGCGCGGTTCCAGGAATACGACGGCGCAGCGGCGGATCTTCATGCGGGCAAGTCCAGGAGCGTGGGACTGGAGTATGCGGACCCGGCCCTGCCTCGGCCAGCCGCGGACCCGCGTGGGCACGCTTTGCGGGGCGCGAGGCGGCTGCCATCACCGCGGCGCCACGGGAAGGACGTAGGTCCCGGCCTTCCACGCCCGTCTGCCCGCTTGATCGCCGGCCGCAGGGCCTGTCGGGAGCGCCCGCGAATCTGTGACGGTTGCCCATTTCCAGCGGGAACGCTAGATTCTGCCGATGACGGCCTGGCCCAGGCCGCACATGGGGAACCATCGATGAGCACCAAGACCCGGACCGCACCGCTGTCGCCGGAGATCGCCGATCGCCTGCTGGACCTGCTCGGCAGCGACGACCTGTTCCGCGAACGCTTCCAGCGCGACCACCTTACTGCCCTCCGCTCGATCGGCTATGAGTCGCCGACGCCGGGACAGATGACCGCTTGCGGCGAGGTGGCGGCCGCTGCATGGATCGAGCCCTTTGCCTGCTGCAAGGTGACGAAGCTCGCACCGAAGGATGCGATAGCCGAAGCGCGGGACGAAATCCGTACGATGCTGATGGGCGGACTCGCCCAGACGACGCCAAAGCTCGATCTTGGACTGCCGTCGCCTCAGCTCTCGCTGAAGTAAGGCGGAAGGACTTCAACCGGCCACAGCCGGTTGAAGTCCTTCAACTTCCGCTCCGCTTCCACTTCTTGCCCTTCTGCCCTCAGCAGTTGGGCCTCGCGTCGTATCGCAAGGTTGCTGTCGAGTACGTTGAGCGCCTGCAGGCAGCCGCCGCATTCGAGTTCGGCGTAGGCCAGGCCACGCCGCCGCTGCAACCATCGCGCCTGCTCCAGCGCATCGGCCACGCGGCCCTCGTCCGCCAGTGCCTCCATCAACGCGACCCGCGTCTGGTAACGCTCCGCGCCGGTAATCAACGGCTGCAGGAGCTCGATGGACTTTGCGGCATGGCCACCCCGCCGCAGTTTTTCGGCCCGAAGCACGGTGGCAAGTTCCGCGACTGCGGGAATCCGCATCAGGACGGGCTTCGCCTCCAGCGCGGAGAGCACCGGGTCCGAGCTCGCCGTCTCGCCCATACGCTGCAGCACGAGCGCCGCAGCCAGTGCCGTCGTCGCGTCGTCCTCGGCATCGACAAGGACGCCTTCTCCTGCCTGCTCCAGTGCCTCCAGGCTCGCGCGGACCACGGAATCCAAGGTCCGGCGGGCGTCCGCGACGTCACCGGCGAGCCAGGCGCTCAACCCGACCGGAACCGCCAGGTACCGGCTGGCGAGACCGTGTTTGTTCTTGAGGACACGGAGGGAGGCCTGAGACAGCTTCCTGGCGTCTTCGAACCTGGCCCGGTCGATCGCCAGACTGGACTGTTCCATGTAGTGGTGCGCGTTCGCGGGATCGAGTCCTTTTGCCTGCCTTTCGGCTTCCTCGAACTTCCGCTGCGCAGCAGCGGTCGAGACGAGGCGCCTGAGGCTGCTGCCGCCCACCTCTTCGAGCGAGCGCCTGAGCGCTCCCTCGGCTTCCGGATAGGCCTCCAACGCCAACTGCACCCGACCGACCGTGTCGAACTCCTGCCCCCTGAGTGGATTCTGCTCGATGGTCCCCGCGATGGCATGTGGCAAGGCTTCCTCGAAGCGGTTCTCCTCGTACAGCCACAGCGCGGCATTGCCCCGCCCGGGAAGGTAGTCGGGATACATGCTCGCCAGTTGGACCCAACGACCGGTTGCCTCCGACGGCTCATCGAATTCCGACGCCCAGGCATCGACGTAAAGGGACTCTCGTGGCGGCAGCTTGCCTTTGAGCGCCACTGCCTTGCGAAGCGACTCGACTGCGGCGGGCGCATCGACGGTGGCGATCAACGAGCGCATCCGTCCCAGCCAGGCAAGGGCGAACTCGGGATCAAGCTCGGTCGCTCGCCGATACAGCTGAAGCGCCTCGTCGAACGCGTATCTCGCGTAGGCGTCCTGCGCCAGCGCATACGCCCGCAACGCATCGACACTGCCCGTCGTGACTTCGGGCAGTGGCCTGGAATCCTTTTCGATCTGCTCCACCGCCTCGCCCAGGTCGTTGCGCAAGGCGCCGGTGACCTCGTCGATCGAGGCCAGTACGGAGGCTTCGCCCTTGCCATCGGCGGCGTGCGCGTAGACGGTGGTCTGGGTCGCGGGATCGACGACTTCCACGCTCATGCGCAGGCGACCGCCCACCTCGGACACGGTGGGCAGGATCACCGCGCGCGCGCCGTCGCGCTGGGCAATCTGGGCGGCGATGTCGCGGTCGACGACCGTGTCGGGGGCCAGGCGCATGCGGGCCAGGGTGTCGCGCACCTTGAGGTCGGACAGCACGTTGACGTGGCGCGACTGCTCCAGGCTGATGCGGAAGGCCTGTTCGAGGGAGTCTTCCAGGCGCGTGTCGCCGGTGAGGTTGCGCAAATCGCCGACGACGACCCAGTCGCGCTCGTTGAAGGCAATGGCCGGCGGCGGGCGGGTCGCGAACCAGCCGCCCACCGCGATCGCGGAGACGAGGGCGGCTTCCGCGGCCATGGCCGTCGGGCGCCGCCACAGCGGAACGGCGCGCTGGGCCTTGGCGCTCTCGATGGGCCTGCGCAGTGGCGCGATGCCGGGCTCGCCGACTTCGAACACCTCCTGGGTCTCGGGCATCCCCTTGAAACGCCAGCGGCCGTGCGACCTCCAGACCAGGGCCTGGCCGCGCTCGCCCATGTCGCGCACGGCGCGGTGGGTCAGGGATTCGGCGACCGCGGACATGAGGATCTGGCCGGGCCGGGCGATGCTCATCAGGCGGGCGGCCATCGGCTTGGCGAGGCCTTCGACCTCGAGCGGCTTGGCGCCCAGGCGGACGGATTCCTCGCTGTTGCGCCAGGTCAGCAGCTCGCCCACGTGCAGGCCGGCGCGGGCCTTGAGCTCGATGTGTCGCAGCTTGCCGATCTCGGCGAGGCCCTGGCCGTAGTCCAGGCCGAAGCCCAGGCCGTCCATGGGCCGTTCGAAAAGCAGCAGCAGGCCGTCAGAACGATCGATGAGGCGGCCGCGCCAGGCCTGCTGCAGGCGCAGGACGAGGCGGTCGTGCTCGCGGAACAGCTGCGCGGTGGCGGTGTCGCCGAGGCGCTCGACGATGCCGGTCGAGTCGCAGATATCGAGCAGCAGGATGGTGCGCAGGTTGCGGCTGTGGCCGTCCTCGCCCGGCTCGCCCTGTGGCTGGCCGGTGTCTTCGTGCGCATTGATGGCGTCGTCCATAACGTCCCCCCTGTCAGGACAGTGGCTCGGATGCATCCTGCCATTCGACGCGGTCGCCGCCCAGTCGCTTGGCGCGATAGAGCGCGGCGTCGGCGACGGCATACCAGGCGTTCCAGTCCTGGTGCGCATCCACCAGGCTCGCGCCCACGCTGATGGGGCAGATGATCGGCGCCTCGTCGTGGCCCTCGTCGAGTTCCAGCAGGCCCTGCGCGGTGCGCACCACGTAATGGGCGAAACGGCGGACCTCGTCGTCGGTCTCGGCCTTGACCACCAGGCAGAACTCGTCGCCGCCGAGGCGGCAGGCGATGTCGTCGGGACCGACCACCGCGCGCAGGATGCTGGCGATGCTCTGCAGCACGCGGTCGCCGACGAGGTGGCCGTACTGGTCGTTGACCTGCTTGAAGCGGTCGCAGTCGACGATCACCAGGCCCATGGTCGGCGGCATGCCGATCGCGCGGCATTCCTGCAGGTGGAGCATCAGGCCGCGCCGGTTGTAGAGACCGGTCAGTTCGTCGGTGCGCACCAGTTCTTCGGTCTGGTTGAGCTGGTGGGTGGTCGCATGCAGGCTGTCGAGCGCGGCCTGCAGGTCGTGGTTGCGGCGGCGCAGGCGTCGCGTCAGGGCCTGTTCGTTGAGCACCACGCGCATGATCGCGCGGCGCAGGAAGCAGGACACGACCTCCGGATCCTGGTCGACCAGGGTTTCGAATTCCTGGTGGTGCAGTTCGATCAGGGTGCAGTCGCACCCGGCCACGGCGGTGGCGCTGCGGGCGTGGTTGCCGATCAGCAGGCCGAGTTCGCCGAAGAACTCGTTCGGCCCCAGGCGCTTGACCTGCAGGTCGTCGCCGAAGTCGAGTTCGATCTCGCCGCGCTCGATCAGGAACATGCTGGTGCCGAGGTCGCCACGCAGGAAGAGGGTCTCGCCCTGCGTCGCCGAGCGCACGCGTCCGACCGCGGCGAACAGGTCGAATTCGCCGGCGGTGAGCACGCTCGAGCTGAGATCGGAACCGCGCGCGGCGGCGGACGCGGCGCTCATCGCGCTACGCACCGTTCGGCCGGACTTTGCGATCACTGCGGTCCCGCGGTTCATCACGACTCCCCATGCCCTTGGTGCCATGTCCCATTGCGACGGCCTGCGAAACTGAACGACGCAGTTCTACTGAGAATAGCATCACATTGTGCGACCAACGCGGGAAGCAGGGACGGCCGGACAAGCGGTTGTTGGAGGGGAACGGGAATGGAGAGTGGCTGCGGCGCCGTGGGACGACGCGTGCCCCGCGGCGTGCTCGTGGACACGGGGTGGCCACGGCAAGGTCATCGCGGCGTTTCGACCGGACGAGGGCAGGGACATCCCGGCACCAAGCGCGCAACGAAGCACGCGCCGGCCAGCGCGCGCCGCCCCCCCGGCGCTGGCGGGGGCGGCGCTCCTTCGCTCAGGCGGCGATGGCCTTGTCGTCCTGGAACTGCGCCTCCTCGGTCGAGCCCTTCAGGGCCACGGTCGAGGACTGGGCGCCCTGGATGGTCTGGGTGACGGCGTCGAAATAGCCGGTGCCGACTTCACGCTGGTGCTTGACCGCGGTGAAGCCCTTCTCGGCGGCGGCGAACTCGGCCTCCTGCAATTCGACGAAGGCGCTCATCTGGCGACGCGCGTAGCCATGGGCCAGGTTGAACATGCCGTAGTTCAACGCGTGGAAACCGGCCAGGGTGATGAACTGGAACTTGTAGCCGTAGGAGGCGATCTCCTTCTGGAACTTCGCGATGGTGGCGTCGTCGAGGTTCTTCTTCCAGTTGAAGCTGGGCGAGCAGTTGTAGGCCAGCATCTTGCCCGGGTACTTCGCGTGGATGGCCTCGGCGAACTTGCGCGCGAACTCCAGGTCCGGCTTGCCGGTCTCGCACCACACCAGGTCGGCGTAGGGCGCGTAGGCCAGGCCGCGGCTGATCGCCTGGTCGAGGCCGTTGCGGGTCTTGTAGAAGCCCTCCACGGTGCGCTCGCCGGTGCAGAAGTCCTTGTCGTTGCCGTCGATGTCGCTGGTGAGCAGGTCGGCGGCCTCGGCGTCGGTGCGGGCGACGATCAGGGTCGGCACGCCCATCACGTCGGCGGCCAGGCGCGCGGCGACCAGCTTGTCGACCGCTTCGCGGGTGGGCACCAGGACCTTGCCGCCGAGGTGGCCGCACTTCTTCGCCGAGGCCAGCTGGTCCTCGAAATGCACGCCGGCGGCGCCGGCCTCGATCATGCCTTTCATCAGTTCGAAGGCGTTGAGCACGCCGCCGAACCCGGCTTCGGCGTCGGCGACGATGGGCTGCAGGAAGTCGACGTCGCCGCCGCCCTCCGCGCACTGGATCTGGTCGGCGCGCAGCAGGGTGTTGTTGATGCGCTTGACCACCGCCGGCACCGAGTCGGCCGGGTACAGCGACTGGTCGGGGTACATCTGCCCGCCGAGGTTGGCGTCGGCGGCGACCTGCCAGCCGGACAGGTAGATGGCCTTCAGGCCGGCCTTGACCTGCTGCATGGCCTGGTTGCCGGTCAGCGCGCCGAGGGCGTTGACGAAGTCCTCGGTGTGCAACGAACCCCACAGCTTCTCCGCGCCGCGACGCGCGAGGGAATACTCGACCGGCACGGTGCCGCGCAGTCGCACGACTTCCTCGGCCGAATAGGGGCGGGTGATACCGGCCCAGCGGGGGCTGCTGGCCCATTCCTGGCGCAGCTGGTCGGCGGTGGCGTGGAGGTGGCTCATGGCAGTGTTCCTTTTCTGGATGCGTGGTGTGCGACAGGCGGGAAGCGGACGGGAAGGAGACCGGGACGCCCCGGTCCTCAGTCCAGGCGGGCGTAGGCCGGCAGGGTGAGGAAGTCCTCGAGGGTGTCGGCGTGGGTGAGGCGGTCGAGCACGCCGATCGCCTCGTTGATGCGGCTGCCGCCGGGCAGGCGGGCGCGGTCGCCGAGCCGGGCCGGCAGGCCGATGAAGGCCCGTTCGAGCAGGGCGAAGTCGACGGGGGTGCCGTCGTCCAGGTGCAGGCCCTCGGCGGGCGGCACCTGGCCGACCGGCAGGCGTGCGTGGTGCAGCCAGGACCACAGCTGGGCACGCGCGATCTCGGCGGTCGCGGCATCCTCCATCAGGTGGTGGATCGGCACGCAGCCGCTGCCGTCGAGCCAGGCCGCGAGGTAGCGCACGCAGACCTCGACGTTGCCCTCGAAACCGGCGCGGGTGATGGTCCCCAGCGAGGGCTTGATGAGGTCGTCGCGGGTGACGGTGACCTCCGTGCGCAGCACGTCCTGCTGGTGCTTGCCGGGCATGCGTTCGTCGAAGACCTCGCGTGCCAGCGGGATCAGTGCCGGATGGGCGACCCAGGTGCCGTCATGACCGGCGGTGACCTCGCGCAGCTTGTCGGCGCGGACCTTGCCCAGCGCGATCGCGTTGGCCTCCTCGTCGCCGCTGATCGGGATCTGCGCGGCCATGCCGCCCATCGCGTGTGCGCCACGACGGTGGCAGGTCTGGATCAGCAGTTCCGAGTAGGCGCGCAGGAAGGGCTGGGCCATGGTGACCTGCCCGCGCTCGGGCAGGACCCGGTCGCGGTGCGCGCGGAAGGTCTTGATGTAGGAGAACACGTAGTCCCAGCGCCCGCAGTTCAGGCCGGCGATGCGCCCGCGCAGGGCATGCAGGATCTCGTCCATCTCGAACACCGCCGGCAGCGTCTCGACCAGCACGGTGACCTTGATCCGGCCCGCGTCGAGGCCGAGCGCATGCTCGATGTGGCCGAGCACGTCCTCCCACAGCTGCGCTTCCTCCATCGACTGCAGCTTGGGCAGGTACAGGTAGGGTCCGCGGTCCTTCGCGGCGAGCACGTCCGCATTGTGGAAACAGAACAGGGCGGCATCGAACAGGCTGCCCGAGATCGGCGCGCCGTCGACGCGCAGGTGCTTCTCGTCCAGGTGCCAGCCACGCGGGCGCACCATCAGCACCGCCTGCTCGGCGAAGGGCTTGAGCGCGTACGCCTTGCCGGCCTCGCTGGTGAACGACAGCGTGCCGGCGACGGCGTCGCGCAGCGCGCGCTGGCCGGCCAGCAGGTTGGTCCAGGTCGGCGCGGTGCTGTCCTCGAAGTCGGCCATGTAGCAGTTGGCGCCGGAGTTGAGCGCGTTGATGACCATCTTCGGGTCGACCGGGCCGGTGATCTCCACCCGGCGATCCAGCAGCGCCGCCGGCAGCGGCGCGACGCGCCAGTCGGCGTCGCGCAGCGCGGCGGTGTCGGCGCGGAAGTCCGGCAGGCCACCGGCATCGTAGAAGGCCTGGCGCTCGATCCGGGCAGCCAGGCGCTGCTGGCGGCGCGGCTCGAAGGCGCGATGGAGGTCGGCGAGCAGGGCCAGCGCGTCCCGGGGCAGGATCTCGTCCTGCCCCACGGCCCGCGTGGTGAGCTCGACGCCCTCGGGTGCCCGGACGTCGCCCTGGGGGTCCTGCCGTTCTGCCATCACTGCCGACATCTTGATTCTCCTGCGTTGCGCGGCCCCTCGGGGCAGTTACAGCGGGTGGATTCGGACGGAAACCCGTGTTTCCGCCTTGCACTGCACCATGCGACCGGCCGTTGGTATTTGACAATCAAGTTTTTGCAATGCAAAACATAAGAATCGCTTATATTGAGTTCCATGAGCCCCCAGAAGCCCGCTGCGCCACGCTTTGCCTACAAGGGCGACCGCCTGAAACCGTTGCGGGCGTTCTGCCAGACGGCCCGCCTCGGCTCCGTCTCACGGGCGGCTGAGGCGCTATACGTCAGCCAGCCGGCGGTGACCCTGCAGTTGCAGGCGCTGGAACGCGACGTGGGGATCAAGCTGCTCGAGCGCAGCGGGCGCCGGCTGGTGATGACCCGCGAAGGCGAGGCCCTGTACGAACTTGCGCGGCCGCTGGTCGAGGGCCTCGACGGCATCGAGGGTGCGTTCCGGGAGCGCATCCGCGGCCTCGACGGGGGCGAACTGAACGTCGCCGCGGGCACGTCGACGATCCTGTACCTACTGCCGCGGATCGTGGAGCGCTTCAAGGCCGAGCATCCGGAAGTGCGGCTGACCCTGCACAACGTGACCGGCGCGAGCGGACTGGACCTGCTGCGCTCGGACGACGTGGACATGGCGGTGGGCTCGATGCTCGACGTGCCCGCCGACCTGGACTACGCGCCGGTGTACCGGTTCGAGCCCATGCTGATCACCCCGCCGGACCATCCCCTGGCGGACAAGCCGGACCTGTCGCTGCAGGACCTCTCGCCGTACGGGCTGATCCTGCCGCCGCAGCGCCTGACGACCTACCGGATGGTCGACCTCGTGTTCCAGCGCAACCGGGTGCCCTATACGGTCGCCCTCGAGGTGGGCGGCTGGGAGATCATCAAGCAGTACGTCGCGATGGGCCTGGGCATCAGCATCGTGACCGCGATCTGCCTGACCGAGGCCGACCACGAGCGCCTGGCCTCGCGCTCGCTCGCCGGGTACTTCCCGGACCGCAGCTACGGGGTGGTGGTGCGCAAGGGCAAGTACCTGAGCCCGCAGGCGCGGGCCTTCAGCGAGCTGATCAAGCCCGACCTCTTCGTCCGCGGCGACTACTACGACACCGGGCCGTCCGAACGCTGAGGCTCAGGCCGGGGCACGCCGCAGCGCGC
The DNA here is from genome assembly GCA_030431185.1 of Gammaproteobacteria bacterium. Classification (GTDB taxonomy): domain Bacteria; phylum Pseudomonadota; class Gammaproteobacteria; order Xanthomonadales; family Xanthomonadaceae; genus Marilutibacter. The sequence goes on from JAUIJO010000076.1 coordinate 9,931, forward strand.
GGCCGGGCCAGTGGCGCAGCGAGGCGAAGACGGTGAACAGCTCGATCCAGAGCAGGCCGTGGCGCATCGGCAGCGCGAGCACGCCCTTCCCCAACATGCCCAGGCGTTCGTCCTGGCCACTGACCAGGGCCAGTACCGCCAGCCACAACAGGGCGTCGGCCAGCAGCAGGGCCGCCAGCCAGCCCCATGCCGCCATGAAGACCAGCGCCAGCACCAGCAGGGGCACCAGGACCTTCTCGGCCGCACCGAAGAACAGCGCCCAGCCGACCGGCCGGCCCTGCTGGGTGGTCAGGCGCTCCCCGAAAGGCTGGCGGTAGGCCTCGACCACGCGGCGCGCATTGCGCATGTCGTCCTCGCGCAGGCGTGCGGCCGGGCTGCGCTGTCGCCACCAGCGGCGCGGCCATTTCAGCGGCGTGCGCAGCAAGGCGTCGAAGGCGTGGCAGCTCTGCATGAAAGCCGCCGAGACATGGTGGTGCTCGCGCGGCAGCGCGTGCAGGCCGGCCCCCGGCGCGTGCGCGACCACGTCCGGAAGCTGGCTGTTGTGGTAGCCCTCGTTGCACAGGGCCATCGCAACGAACAGCTCCGGTCGGAGGGTAAGGCCGTCGCCGTACATCGGCTCGTAGCGGTCGAACACGTCCTTGAGGTAGCGGCGGCGGTAGGCCGTGGCGGTGAAGGCCGGTGCGCCGACGCTGCCGAACAGGGCCATCTGCCCACGGTCGAGGAACCGCTGCTGGAAGGCACCGATGCATTCCCGGCAGGTGTCGTTGAACCAGCCCCACAGCCCCAGCAGCGAGTCGCGGGGGCGCCGGGGATCGACATAGGCATCGCCGTCCAGCCAGAGGCGGAACTGCGGGGACTCGGCCCAGCGCGCGCGGTCGGCCAGCCGGCTGGGACGGTGCAGGCCGCGCACGCTGGCCGTGCCCGCGCCTTCGAAGAGCTTGCGCACGCAGCGGGCGATATAGTCGGTCGACTCCAGCACCACGTTGCCGTCGAGCACGAACATCACGTCGCCATCCAGCTCGCGCGCCTGGCGCTTGAGCGTGGCGCCCTTTCCGATCGACCACATCCGTTCGATCGCCACCAGCGACATGCCATTGGCGCGCGCGAACTCGCGCGCGATCTGCACGCTGTGGTCGCGTTCGGCGCCGCCGTCGTCGATCAGCAGGATGCGTCCCACCGGATGGGTCTGCGCCAGCAGCGCGGCCAGGCAGAAGGTGATGTCGGGCTGGTGCCGGTCGACGTGGATGACCACGTCCACGCGCGCCTGCCGCCAGTCCTCGGCCGGCGTCGGTCGCACCTGCTGGGGCCCACGCCACAGGCCAAGGGCACTCAACAGTGCATTGGGACCCAGGGCCACTAGCGATTGCGCCATCGTCGACATTCCCTATCCCGCCACGCGACCGACCCCTGCCGGGCCGATCGCCCCGCTGGCCAAGGTTTCCTTGTCATGAACTGCCTGCATCGCAGCAGCCTCCGCGCCCGCCCCGATGCCGCGATGGCATCGCCTGGACATGCAAGGAAGCCACGCAAGAAATGTGCCACAGATCGCACTTTCACATCCATTCCCGCCGCTCGCCGTACCGGCGGCGGCAGATCCCCGACCATCGGCGGCAGGGGTGGCGCAGAGCCCGCGACCGTGATTATCCCGCCTGGCCCCAAGGGGTCAGAAGGTGCCGCGATTCCTGCCGATCCAGGGCCGGTACCACGTGCGCACCCGCGCCATCTCGGCGTCCAGGTCGTCGCCGACGTGGAACAGGTGCCCGATGCCGATGGTGCGTTCGGGATAGTGGAAGTACACCGCCATCACCGGGACCTCGGCCGCACGGGCGATCTTGAGGAATCCGGTCTTCCACTTTTCCACCGGCTTGCGGGTGCCTTCCGGCGCGATCACGAACCACATCCGGTCGACGGCGCGGATCATGTTGACGGCCTGTTCGATCATGCCACGCGGCTGCTCGCGGTTGATCGGGATGCCGCCCAGGCGCCGCAACAGCGGCCCCAGCGGCCACCAGAACAGCTGGTGCTTGCCGAGCACCCGGACCTCCAGGCCCAGCGCCAGTTTGGCGGCGAAGCCCCAGATGCCATCCCAGTTCGAGGAATGCGGTGCGGCGATCACCACCGCCTTCGGGATGTCGGGGATCGGACCGGCGATGCGCCAGCCGCCCAGGCGCAGCACGGTCCGGCCCAGCCAGCGGGTGAAGCGATTGGGACGCACCCGGGGCATCGACGGCGGAATGGCGGGCAACAGGGGTCGATCGGCGGCCAAGGCCTACTCCCAGCTCTGCGGCCCACGGCCGCGCTTGATGGTACTGCGCTGCTTCTTCTCGCCCAGTCGACGTTCGCGCGCACCCCGGCTGGGCCGCGTCGCGATGCGCCGCTTGGGCACGTGCAGGCCGGCCTCGATGAAATGCGCCAGGCGCTCCCGGGCATCCTCGCGGTTGCGCTCCTGGGTGCGGAAGCGTTGCGCGCTGATCACCAGCACCCCCTCGCCGGTGACGCGGCGATCGCGTCGCGACAACAGGCGCTCGCGCAGGGGCTCGGACAGCGAGGGGG
>JAUIJO010000077.1 GCA_030431185.1 Gammaproteobacteria bacterium
TGGCGGCCAACATGACCAGTTCGAAGCGGTTGTCGACCACTTCCAGGCAATCTTCAACGGTGATGCGGGCCATGGGGCTCCCAACGGCTGACGCCGTAATGCGGACAAATCGGCCGAGCATTATAGGGGTGCCCAAGGCCCACCGGCAAGTCCTGCCTTGGGAATCAGGCAGTTACGAGACCCCGGGTCCGGTGCACCGTTCAGCCTTGCAGCAGGCCGCCGATCAACCGTCCGTGCCGGGCCACCTGCATTTCCCGGCGCAGCCGGCTGGCGGTGAAGATCGCGCACATCTCGTCGACGGCCACGGCGAAGTGCTCGTTGACGATCACGTAGTCGAACTCCCCGTAATGCGACATCTCCTCGCGGGCGGCCGCCAGGCGCTGGGCGATGACATCGTCGCTGTCCTGGCCCCGGTTGCGCATGCGCTGCTCGAGCGCCTCGCGCGAAGGCGGCAGGATGAAGACGCTGATCGCACCCGGCACCTGCCTGCGCACCTGGCGCGCGCCCTGCCAGTCGATCTCCAGCAGCACGTCGCGGCCGGCCGCCAGCTGCGGCTCGACCGACTGCCGCGCGGTGCCCTTCCAGTCGCCATGGACGCGGGCATGCTCGAAGAAGTCGCCCGCCTCGACCATGCGTTCGAACTCGGCGGCATCGACGAAGTGGTAGTGCTCCGCGTGGCGCTCGCCGGGTCGCGGCCGGCGCGAGGTGAACGAGATCGACAGGCAGATGTTGGGGTCGCGTGCCAGCACCGCGTTGACGATGCTGGACTTGCCCGCCCCGGAGGGCGCGGCGACGATGAAAAGCGTGCCTCGCATGGTCATTCGATGTTCTGCACCTGTTCGCGGATCTGGTCGATCAGGACCTTGAGGTCGACGGCGGCGGCCGAGCTGCGCGCATCCACCGACTTGGAGCCCAGCGTGTTGGCCTCGCGGTTGAATTCCTGCAGGAGGAAGTCGAGCCTGCGCCCGACCGCCTCGCGCAGCCCGAGCACGCGGCGCGCCTCGCCGACATGGGTGGCCAGCCGGTCGAGCTCTTCGTCGACGTCGAGCTTCTGCAGCCACATCACCAGCTCCTGCTCCATCCGGCCGGGGTCGACGGGGTGCGGCAGGTCGCCCAGCCGGGCTTCGAGCCGGGCCCGTTGCGCGTCGCGGATCAGGGGCACCAGGGTCCGCAACGTCGCGACATGGCCGTCGATGAGCACGAGCCGCTCGTGGATGGCTTCGGCCAGTTTGCCGCCCTCGCGCTCGCGGGACGCGACGAACTCGTCGAGCACCTCGTCGAGCAGCGACAGCGCCTCGGCCTGCAGCGCCGCGGGATCGGCCACCGGCGCCTGCAGCACGCCGGGCAGCTGCAGCAGCTGGCTGAATTCGGTATGCAGGCCCGGGAACCGGGACGAGAGGTCGATCGCCAGTTCGCCCAGCTCGCGCAGGCGGGTGGGGTCCACCCGGAGCGCGCCCTCGCCCTCGGGGCTGCGCAGCCGCAGCCCCAGGTCCACCTTGCCCCGCGACAGACGGGCGCCGATGCGTTCGCGCAGGGCCGGCTCGAGCGGGCGAAGGTCGTCGTGCAGCCGCGTGCCGATTTCCAGGAAGCGGTGGTTCACCGAGCGCAGTTCGCAGCCCAGGGTCCCCCAGGGCGTGGTCCGTTCGCCGCTGGCGAAGGCGGTCATGCTGCGGATCATGCGGGTCGTCCTGCCGTCGTCGGTAAGCCTTGCGGGCGTGAAGTATGCCATTGCGGCCGCATCGCCGCCGCCCACTCCCGGCCGGTACAGCGCCAAACCGATAGAATTGCGGGCCTGTTCGACATCCGGCACCTCCATGACCGACACCGCTTCCCCGTCCATCGCCCGCCCCAGCGGCCGCCTGCCCGACCAGTTGCGCGAGGTCCGCATCGAACGCGGCTTCACCCGCCATGCCGAGGGCTCGGTGCTGATCAGTTTCGGGGACACCCGGGTGCTGTGCACCGCCAGCGTCGAGAACCGGGTGCCGGCCTTCCTGCGCGGCAAGGGCGAGGGCTGGGTCACCGCGGAATACGGCATGTTGCCGCGCGCGACCCACACCCGCAGCGACCGCGAGGCCGCCCGCGGCAAGCAGGGCGGTCGCACGCTGGAGATCCAGCGCCTGATCGGCCGCTCGCTGCGCGCCTGCGTCGACCGCAGCCTGCTCGGCGAACGCACCATCACGCTCGACTGCGACGTCCTGCAGGCCGATGGCGGCACCCGCACCGCGGCGATCACCGGCGCCTACGTCGCCCTCGTGGACGCGGTCCAGGGCCTGGTCGCGTCGCGCGCGATCAAGTTGCCGCAGGGCGGGCGATCGCCCATCTTCGGCGCGGTGGCGGCGGTTTCGGTCGGCGTCTACCGGGGCGTTCCCGTGCTCGACCTCGACTACGCCGAGGACAGCGACTGCGACACCGACATGAACGTGGTGATGAACGACGGCGGCGGTTTCATCGAACTGCAGGGGACCGCGGAGGGCCATGCCTTCCGCCGCGACGAACTCGACGCGATGACGGCGTTGGCGGAAACGGGCATCCGCACCCTGATCGAAAAGCAGCGCGAAGCACTGGGTGCCTGACATGGCCGCACCGCGCCCCATCCGCCAGTCCATCGGCAGCGTGACGCTCCTGGTTCGCGACTACGACGAAGCGATCGACTGGTACACGCGCGTGCTGGGCTTCCTGCTGATCGAGGACACGGACCTGGGGCATGGCAAGCGATGGGTCCGGGTCGCGCCCGTGGGCACCGACGATGGCTGCGCACTGCTGCTGGCGCGTGCGTCGGACGACGCGCAGCGCGCGAACATCGGCGCGCAGGCGGGCGGGCGGGTCGGCTTCTTCCTCCACAGCAACGACTTCCAGCGGGATTACGACGCCATGGCATCGCGCGGCGTGGCCTTCCTGGAAGCGCCCCGGCACGAAACCTACGGCAGTGTCGCGGTGTTCGAGGACCTCCATGGCAACCGCTGGGACCTGCTGGGCCTGAAGGAAGACGCGGGCGAGGCGTTCGACGATGCGCGTTGAAGGGTCCCGCTGGGTCATCGCCAGCAGCAATGCCGGCAAACTGGTGGAATTCCGCGACCTGCTGGGCGCCGGTGGCCACTCGATCGTGCCGCAGTCCGAGCTGGGCGTGGCGGATGCCGAGGAAACCGGCCTGAGCTTCGTCGAGAACGCGCTGCTCAAGGCCCGCAACGCCGCCGGGGCCACCGGCCTGCCAGCCCTCGCCGACGACTCGGGACTGTGCGTGGACGCGCTTGGTGGCGCCCCCGGGCTGTACTCGGCCCGCTATGCGGGTGGCCACGGCGACGCCGCGGCGAACATCGCGAAGTTGCTCGCGGCGCTGCACGACCGCCCCGACGCGGACCGCCGGGCGCACTTCGTCGCGGTGATCGTGCTGTTGCGACATGCCCGCGACCCGCAACCGCTGATCGCGCAGGGCGTCTGGCACGGCCGCATCCTCGACCGCCCCCGCGGCACCGGCGGCTTCGGTTACGACCCGGTCTTCCTGCCCGATGGACACGAGTGCAGCGCCGCCGAGCTCGAGCCCGGCCTGAAGCACCGCATCGGCCACCGCGGCCAGGCCCTGTCCGCGCTCCAGCGGCAGCTGACCGGGCTCGAGTGAGCGGCGCAGTGCCCACGCTGACCCCGCCGCCCCTGTCGCTCTACGTGCACCTGCCGTGGTGCGTGCGCAAATGCCCCTACTGCGACTTCAATTCCCACGAGGCCCGGGGTCCGTTGCCCTTCGAGCCCTACGTCGATGCCCTGCTCGCCGACCTGGACCACGACCTGCCGCTGGTCTGGGGCCGGACCGTGCAGACGGTGTTCTTCGGCGGCGGCACCCCGAGCCTGTTCCCGGCCGATGCGATCGACCGCTTCCTGCAGGGCGCCAGCGCGCGGCTGCGCTTCGCGCCGGGCGCCGAGATCACCCTTGAGACCAACCCGGGCACCGCCGAGCATGGCCGCTTCGAGCTGTACCGCCAGGCGGGCGTGAACCGCCTGAGTTTCGGCATCCAGAGTTTCGATGACGGCTGCCTGGCGCAGCTGGGGCGCATCCACGACAGCGCCGAGGCCGAATCGGCGGTCAAGCTGGCGCAGGACGCGGGCTTCGACAATCTCAACATCGACCTGATGTATGCCCTCCCCGGCCAGTCGCTGGCGATGGCCGCACACGACCTGGAACGCGCGTTCGCGCTCGACCCCACCCACGTCAGCCACTACCAGCTCACGCTGGAGCCCAACACCGTGTTCGCCGCCCGTCCGCCCGAAGGCCTCCCGGACGAAGACGGGGGCTGGGACATGCAGGAACATTGCCAGGCCATGCTCGCGGAGGCCGGCTACGGACAGTACGAGGTCAGCGCCTACGCACGAAATGGGCGCCAGTGCGCGCACAACCTCAACTACTGGCGCTATGGCGACTACCTCGGCATCGGAGCCGGCGCGCACGGGAAGATCACCCTGGGCCACGACGAAAGCATCCTGCGTCGATGGAAGCACAAGCACCCGGCCCGCTACCTGGCCGACGCCGGCACGGCGGCGGCCCTGGGCGAGGAGGACGTGGTGGCGCCCGGGCGGCGGCCGTTCGAATACATGCTCAATGCCCTGCGCCTGGTCGATGGCTTCGCGCTGGGCGAGTTCAGCGCGCGCACGGGGCTGGCGGCCGGGGCGATCGCCCCCCAGCTCGACGAGGCGATCGCGAAGGGCTGGCTCGAGCGCGAGGGGGATCGCCTGCGGCCCACCGAGCTGGGACGGCGTTTCACCAACGACGTGGTGGCGCTTTTCCTCCCGGAATGAGCACCTGGGCCCGGGCGACGCCAAGCCCCTCGCGCCCGGATCATGCCCCGCGACGTCCCGGCGGGAGGTATGGCCTGCGCGGGATGGCTTCTGCGTTTGTCCTGTTCATGGGGAGCAACCCCACCAGGCCTAGGGGCTAGCCGGATTGACAGCTTCCTCGCCGTGCGTACCTTGACCCATACGAGCCCGGCCGCCCAGGACATGTCAGCCAGATTGGAAGCCAACCACGCCCCACCGCATAGCAGGACACTGGCCGGCGCCGACCTGCCCCGGCGCGTACGCGCCGCGCTCGAGCGCCTGAACGACCTCGCGTCCGACACCCTGGGCCGGCAACTGGAAGCCATGCTGTCGGACTTCGAGCAGCAGTTGTTCAAACTGGCCGAACAGGCCCGCAACCCGGGCCTGCAGGCAGGCTACTTCGAGACCCTCCGACGGGTCCGCCTCCATCGCAGCGACCTGGCGCCGCATTTCATGGCGGGCCTGGAGTCCGCCCTGGCCGCCATCCGCGAGCCGGAGGCCGACGAGGAAGCCGCCGCGTCCGAGCTGGGCTTCGACGAACTTCGCCTGGTCGACGACTCGGAGGTCAGCGAGGACGGGGTCCTGCATGGCATCGCGACGAAGCACGAGTCGCGCGCGGGCCTGCCGCTGCTGCTGCTGGGCCAGCGCTTCGGCGTACTGGCCGGCAAACCCGCCTTCGACGCCGAGGCCCTGCCCGTCGGGCCCCATCGGCTGGGCCGGATCATGGCCGATGCCAGTCGTGGCCTGCAGTTGGAGGACGAGCACCGTCTGCTGCTGTTCCAGAGCTTCAATGCCCGGGTGATGAACGGGTATGCGCAGTTGGTGGAGGCGATGAACGCCCTGCTGGCCCGCGAGAATGTGCTGCCCGGCCTCTCCTACGTTCCCCTGCGCAGCCGACCGACCGAGCAGTCGCCGTCGCGCCAGGAGGCTTCCGACGACATCCCCGGCGGCGCGGACGAGACGGCCCCCGCCGACCGCGCCCCGGCGTTGCGCCGGATGCCTCCGTCCGAACGTCCCCATACCCGTTGGCAGGGCGAGGCCGGCAACGATGGCGGCAGCCGCGAGGACGAGAACATCGCCCTGTCGATGCTGCAGGACCTGCTGGCCAGCCGCCGCGAGGTGGTGGGCAAGCTGCGCAACGACACCGACGCGCGCGACCACGTCCCGCTGCAGACACCCGACGTGTTCGAAGCCCTGGCCGAGCAGCAGATCGCGCCCCCGGCACCCTCGCAGCGCCCCCGCACGATCGGCGACCTGAAAAAGGCGCTTCTCGCGCAGGGCCGGCAGAAGCATGGCAAGGCCACCCGCCTGAGCGGCCAGGACGAAGACACCTTCGAGCTGCTGGGCATCCTGTACACCGAGATCGGCCGCGAGCTGCGCGAAGGCACCATCAGCTCGAACCTGCTGGAGCGACTGCAGGTCCCGCTGTTGCGACTGGCCCTGATGGACCGCGCCTTCTTCGTGCGCAGCCAGCACCCCGCGCGCCAGCTGCTCAATTCGGTCGCCGAAGCCGGTGCGAAATGGCTGGACGAAAGCGACAGCGACCCCAAGCTGGAGCGCCAGCTGCGCGACGCGGTCGAGCACGTGGTGCAGAACTACCACGGCGACTCCGACGTCTTCGAGACGGCCAACGAATCGCTGCAGGCACACCTCGAGACCCTGGCGCGCAAGGCGGAACTGAGCGAACGTCGCCACATCGAGGCGGCCCGCGGCAAGGAAAAGCTGGTGATGGCCAAGCGCCGCGCCGCCGAAGTGATCGGCGAGGCGACGGCCGGCCAGGAGCTGCCGCGCTTCCTGCGCAACCTGCTGGACCAGGCCTGGGCGGACGTGCTGACCCTGACCCTGCTGCGTCACGGCGAGGACTCCGAGGAATGGCAGCAGCATGCCAGGGCCACGCTCGAGCTGGCGGCCTCCGGCGCGGGCGGCAAGCCGGCGCCCGAGGGCCTGGACCGCCACGTCGAAGCGGCCCTCACCCAGGTCGGCTACCACGAGGACGAGGCCAGCGTCATCTCGCGCCACCTGACCGGCGGGCGCGACGAGTCCAGCGACGACCCGGCTTCGCGCACCGAACTGGCGATGAAGATCAAGGCACGCGCCCGCCTGGGCGACGATGCCCCGGACGCCAAGGCCAAGCCGGTGGCGCCGCGCAATCCGCGCGAGCAGTCCTGTTACGAGCACCTGCGTACCTTGCCCTTCGGTACGTGGATGGAGTTCAGCCTCAACCAGCAGGGCGACGTCGTGCGTCGGCGCATCGCCTGGTTCAGTACCGTCACCGACCGCATGCTGTTCGTGAACCAGCGCGGCCAGCGGGTCGACGAGCAGTCGCTCGACCAGGTCGCGCGACTGATGGCGCAGGACCAGGTCAAGGTGGTCACCGCCGACCGCGGCCGACTCGTGGACCGCGCCTGGCAAGCCACCATTTCCGCATTGCGCAACTTCGCCGGCATGCCGGGCCAACCGCAGGGAGCACACCCATGAGTTCGACGGCCAACGTCAAGGAATTCCGCCGCGCCCAGCGCCAGCGCGTGCGGGGGACGATCTTGGTCACCGACGCGATGACCGACCGCGAAGTCGGCCGCATCGGCAACCTGTCGGAAACCGGCATGCTGCTCATCGCCCACGCGCCGATGGTCGACGACGCGCTCTACCAGCTGCGCTTCAGCGTCGGCCACGGCGGGAGCGGCGCGATCGAGGCCGGCGCCCACCTGCTGTGGCAGGACCGCGCCAGCGCCCCGGGCCAGACATGGGCGGGATTCCGCTTCATCACCATGCTCGACAGCCAGCTGCACCAGCTTCGCGATTGGCTGTCGTCGCAGCAGGGCCAACGCCGCCAGGCGTGAGGCCCGGCCTCAGCTTTCGTCCCGCTGGAAGACCACCTGCTCGGGTTCGTGCAGGACGAAGCCCTGCCCGTAGTCGACGCCGAGCTTGATCAGCGCCTCGACCACCTCGTCGCTGTCCACCCATTCGGCCACGATGCGCAGGCCGCGTCGGTGGCCGATGTCGGTGACCGCGCGGACGATCGCCTCGCTCATCGGGTCCTCGAGCATGTCGCGGATGAAGCTGCCGTCGATCTTGATGAAATCCACGGGCAGGTTCTTCAGGTAGCCGAACGAGGACATGCCCGCGCCGAAATCATCCAGCGCGAACTTGCAGCCCACGCTCCTGAGCCGCTCGATCAGTCGCGCGACGCGGGAAAGGTTGCGCACCGCGACGGTCTCGGTGATCTCGAAGCACACCCGCTCCGGGTCGACCCCGTGCGTGTCCAGCAGCCCGAGGATGCGGTCCGCGAGCTGCTCCTCCTCGATGCTCGCTCCCGACAGGTTGATCGTGGCCATACGCAGGGACGCACCGCTGGGATGCAGGTTGTTGAAGTTGGCGATCGCGGTCTCGATCACCCAGCGGTCGATCATCGGCATCAGCCCATAGCGCTCGGCGGCCGGCATGAAGGCGCCCGGCACCACGGGCCGGCCATTCTCGTCGCGGAACCGGAGCAGGAGTTCGATGCGCACCGCGCGCTCGGAATCCGCCGCCAGCGGCCACACCTCCTGGTACTTGAGCATCAAGCGGTGTTCGTCGACGGCCCAGCGGAGGCGGTTGGCCCACTCCATCTCGCTCTGCCGCCGCGTCGCGTCGTCGTCGTGCGCCGAGTAGAAGTGCACGCGGTTGCGCCCGCTTTCCTTGGCCAGGTAACAGGCGGTGTCCGCGTGGGCCAGCAGGTCGTCGAGCGATGCTTCCGGCTGGTCGATCATCACCACCCCGATGCTCGCCGACACGGTATAGCTGGTCTGTTCCCACACGAACACGTAGCCGTCGATCTGGCGCCGCATGCGCTCGGCGACCTCCTCCGCCGCGGCCCGGTCGACGACGTCCATGATCAACACGCCGAACTCGTCGCCGCCCAGGCGCGCCAGTACGTCGTCGCCGCGCAGCTGTTCGCGCATCACCAGCGCCAGCTGGGCCAGCAGCTGGTCGCCGGCGATGTGGCCGGAGGTGTCGTTGATGAGCTTGAACTGGTCCAGGTCGATGTAGAGCAGGGCACAGGTCGGGCCGCCCTTGCTCATGCTGAGCCGCGCCCGCTCGAGCCGGCGCTCGAACTCGCGCCGGTTGTAGAGCTCGGTCAGCATGTCGTGGCTGGCCTGGTAGCTCAGCATCTCCGTGAGCTCGCGCTGTTCGCTGGTGTCGGTGGCCACCATCAGCAGCATCTGGGAGCCATCCATCTCCACGCGGGTGATCGACACGCTCGCCCAGAAGGGTTTTTCGTGGCGTGCGCGCAGCACGGCTTCGATGTTCTCGCAGCCCGCCGTGTCGGGGTCCTCGAGCTGCGTGCGCAGGTCGGGGTCCTCGAACAGGGCCGGAAGCGCGCCTTCGATATGCATGCCGAGGCGGTTGCGCGCGGCCTGGTTGGCGTAGCGGATGCGGCCCCCGCGCGCGTCGGCCAGCAACACCAGGGCGGGCAGCAGTTCGTTGAGGCGGCGGAAGCGCTCCTCGCTCTCGCGATACTGGTGGCTCATCTTCCAGCCCAGTTCAAGCGCGCGTCGACGGGTACTGGCCATCGACCCCGCCAGCAGCGACAGCAGCAGGCTGACCAGCATCCCCGGCAGGAGGACCGTGTCACGCCAAGCCGAGATCGCAGGCGGCGGCACCCGCTCGGCGATCGTGATGCGCCAGTCGCGACTGCCGTAGCGCACCTCGACGAAGCGGCGCTGCGTCGCGCCACCCGCCCAGGCCAGGCCCGGGTGCGAATCGTAGAGCCGGAGCGGAGCGGCTTCCGTCACGTCGCTGATGGCGATGTGCAGGCCTTCGCGGGCGTCCGCCGGCAAGGCCCACTCGATCAGCGCCTTGACCTGGAACGACACGGCCAGCGAGCCCACGATCCGGGCGCGACGTTCCTGCACATTGGTCGGCGGCGGTCCCCGCGAGAAGATCGGCAGCCGCAGGGTGACGCCTTCGGGGGACTGGCCGGGTTGATCGAACTGGACGAGGCGGAACGGCGCCGACATGATCGGCTCGTCGGTGTCGCGCGACAGCACCGCGGCCCTCAGGTTGGGGGCCTGGAGGCTGATGTCGAGGCCCATCAGGATATCGTTGCCTTCGGCCGGGGCCACCATGGTGGTGATGAAGTGATCGCCCCCGGCGGTGGGCTGGAGCTCGGCGTAGGCCAGCGCCTGCAGGCTCGGGAGGTGGGCCCGGGGCTTGAGGTTGGCGTATACGAACTCGAACTCCTCCGGCCGTACGTCGTCGGAGGCCATGAACAGGGTCTGGATCGATCTCACCATCAGCCCGCAGGTGCGGATCTGGGACAGCATGGACGTGCGCGTGCGCTCGACCACCTTGGAGAATTCCTGCTCGCGCGCCTCCAGTGCGCGGGCCTGCTGGATCCGGGCCAGCCACAGGGTGGGCAGCATGCACAGCACCAGCACGGTGAGGAAGGGCAACCATGCCCCCGACCGCCAGGACGGCCGCTTGCCCGCCGGCCCCTGCGCACTCGATGAGAATGCGTCAAAATCCCTTGACGTTCTCAAGAGGTATCCCCCATGACCGCATCCGATGCCGCGATCTTATACCCACAACACCTTGCCGTTCTGCAGCAACGTGCCGAAACCGCGCTCCAGCGCAGCGGACACGACCATCTCGTGGTCCCCAGCGGCACGCTGCACTACCAGGTGTTCGACGACCGCGACTATCCCTATGCGGTCAATCCCCACTTCAAGGCGTGGCTGCCGCTGGTGCGCAATCCGGGGAGCTGGCTGGTGTTCACCCCGGGCCAGAAGCCGCGCCTGGTCTACCTGCAACCGGCCGACTACTGGCATGTCGTCCCCGAGGCCCCTTCCGGCTACTGGGTCGAGTATTTCGATATCCAGGTGATCCGCGACGCCGGGGAGGCCACCGAGCACCTCCCCGCCCATCCATCGCGCTGCGCGATCCTGGGCGAACCGCAGAGCGCGCTTGGCGAATACGTGCCCAACAATCCCGCCGCGGCGCTCGACTACCTGCACTACCACCGCGCCTTCAAGACGCCCTACGAGGTCTCGATGATCCGCCAGGCCACCGCCCGGGGCGTGCGCGCGCATCGCGCCGCGGAGCGTGCCTTCCGTGCCGGTGCCAGTGAATTCGGCATCCACCTGGCCTACTGCCAGGCGGCCCGGCAGGATGCGAGCGAGCTGCCTTACCACAACATCATCGCGCTCAACGAGCACAACGCGATCCTGCATTACATGGAATTCGACCGCACGCCTCCGTCGGAGCTCCGCAGCTTCCTGATCGATGCCGGTGCAAGCCACCAAGGCTACGTGTGCGACATCACCCGCACCTACGCCACCGACACGTCCGGCACCTTCCAGTCCCTGATCGACGCGGTCGACGCGGCACAGCAGAAGATGTGCGGGCAGGTGCGCCGGGGGGTCGACTACAAGCAGATCCACCTCGACGGCCACCTGGCGCTGTCGGGCATCCTGCGCGACTTCGGCGTACTGGAGATGTCGCCCGAGTCGGCCGTCGAGACCGGCGTGAGCGCGGCGTTCTTCCCGCACGGCATGGGCCATGGCATCGGCCTCCAGGTGCACGACGTGGGCGGTTTCCTCGCCAGCGACGAAGGCGGCCGCATCGAGCCGCCCGAAGGCCACCCCCACCTGCGCCTGACCCGCGTGCTGGAGCCGGGCATGGTCGTCACCATCGAGCCCGGCATCTATTTCATCGACATGCTGCTGGACAAGGTGAAGCAGGGCGCACATGGCGGGGACGTCAACTGGGACAAGGTCGCCGAGTTCCGCCCCTATGGCGGCATCCGCATCGAGGACGAAGTGGTGTGCACCGATGGCGATGCCATCAACCTGACGCGAGAGGGCTTCGCCGCCCTGGCGTGACCCGCGGGCGCGCGATCCGGCGCGAAGGACGGAAGGCGCGGTAGGACCGCGCCTGTTCCGTTGGAGCGGACGTCGGGCTCAGCCGCCGGCCATGAACGCCTCGATCTCCCCGGCACTCCGTGGCAGCCCCCCGGTCATCACCCTGTGGCCCTCCGGGGTGACCACGACGTCGTCCTCGGTGCGGATACCGATGCCGCGCCATTTCGCCGCCACCCGGCTGTCGTCGGCGGGTATGTACAGCCCGGGCTCGATGGTGAACGCCATCCCGGGCTCCAGCAATCGCGACTCACCGTCGATGCGGTACTCGCCGACATCGTGCACGTCCAGGCCGATCCAGTGCCCGGTCTTGTGGCGGTAATAGCGCTTGTACGTGCCCTCGGCGATGTTCTTTTCCAGCTTCCCCTTGAGCAGGCCCAGGCGCAGCAACCCCTCGGTCAGGGTCTCCACCGCGGCATCGTGCCCGGCGATGTACGGCACCCCGGGCCGTGCCTGCGCCAGCGCGGCGGCCTGGGCCTCCCCGACCAGGTCGTGCAGGAGCCGCTGTTCGCGACTGAAGCGCCCATTGGCGGGGAAGGTCCGGGTGATGTCGGACGCGTACCCCCGGTATTCCGCGCCGGCATCGATCAGGACCAGGTCGCCGTCGCGCAGAACATCGTCGTTCTCCGTGTAATGAAGCACGCAGGCATTCGCGCCGCCGGCAACGATTGGCGTGTAGGAGCATGTCGCGCCGTGACGCCT
>JAUIJO010000321.1 GCA_030431185.1 Gammaproteobacteria bacterium
AGCCTTCCAGAAGTACGCCACCCACCTGCCCGGCTTCCACGTGCTGCCGATCTACGGCGGCCAGAGCTACCACCCGCAGCTGGCCGCGCTGCGCCGCGGCGTGCATGTCGTGGTGGGCACCCCCGGCCGCGTGATCGACCACCTCGAACGCGGTTCGCTGGACCTGTCGGAACTGCGCTGCCTGGTCCTCGACGAGGCCGACGAAATGCTGCGCATGGGCTTCATCGACGACGTCGAAGCGGTCCTGAAGAAGACGCCGGAAACGCGCCAGGTCGCGCTCTTCTCGGCCACCATGCCCAGCCAGATCAAGCGCATCGCCCAGACCTACCTGAAGGATCCGGTCGAGGTCGCGATCAAGAACAAGACCAGCACCGCGGCGAACATCCGCCAGCGCTACTGGTCGGTCAGCGGCGTGCACAAGCTCGACGCCTTGACCCGCATCCTGGAGGCCGAGCCCTTCGATGCGATGATCATCTTCGCGCGCACCAAGCTCGGCACCGACGAGCTTGCCGGGAAACTGACCGCGCGGGGCTTTTCCGCCGCCTCGATCAACGGCGACGTCCAGCAGGCCCAGCGCGAGAAGACCGTGCAGCAGCTCAAGGACGGCCGCATCGACGTGCTGGTCGCCACCGACGTGGCCGCGCGGGGACTCGACGTCGAGCGGATCAGCCACGTGCTGAACTACGACATCCCCTACGACACAGAGAGCTACGTCCACCGCATCGGCCGCACCGGTCGCGCCGGGCGCAGCGGCGAGGCGATCCTGTTCGTGACCCCGCGCGAGCGCGGCATGCTGCGTTCGATCGAGCGCGCGACCCGCCAGCCCATCGAGCAGATGGAGCTGCCCAGCATCGACACGGTCAACGAGCAGCGCGTCAGCAAGTTCCTGGGGCGCATCGGCGAATCACTGGAACGCACGGACCTGGCGATGTTCCGCGACCTGGTCGAGCGCTACGAACGCGAGAAGAACGTGCCGATGGTGGAAATCGCCGCCGCGCTGGCCGGCCTCGTCCAGGGCGAGCAGCCGCTCCTGCTGGACAAGCCGAAGGAACGTCCGCGTCCCGAACGCGCGCCGCCAGCCGATCACGGCGAGCGCCGCCCGCCCGCGGGCAATCGCGGCGCGCAAGCCTCCTTCGAGACCGGCCCGCGCCCGTCGCGCGATCGCGGCGCGCAGGCACCCGAAGCCGGCATGGAGACCTTCCGCATCGAGGTCGGCCACGTCCATGGCGTCAAGCCGGGCAACATCGTCGGCGCCATCGCCAACGAGGCCGAACTCGAGAGCCGTTTCATCGGCCGCATCGA
Organism: Gammaproteobacteria bacterium; assembly: GCA_030431185.1. Taxonomy (GTDB): domain Bacteria; phylum Pseudomonadota; class Gammaproteobacteria; order Xanthomonadales; family Xanthomonadaceae; genus Marilutibacter. The sequence goes on from JAUIJO010000321.1 coordinate 1,303, forward strand.
CATCCAGCAGGACCACAGCTACGTCGACCTGCCCGAGGGCATGCCCAAGGAGCTGATGGAACACCTGAAGAAGGTGCGCGTGGCCGGCCAGCCCTTGCGCATCAGCCGCCCGCGCGACCTGCCCGACGGCGGCGCGGCGCCTCCGCTGCGCGACGGGCGCCCGCCGCGACGTCCGCACCCGGGCAAGCCGCCGCACCGCGGGCCGAAGAAGCCGCACCGGGGCCGCTGATCCCGCCGGCGTCCACGGCTTGCGCGCGCATGCGCCGGGTGGTCCAGATGCCCCGGCGTAATGGCGGCCCAAGCAGGCGTTATCCGCGCACCGCCGGGGCTTTGGCATAGTGCAGGGCCCCGACCGGTTTCCCGCGCGCCCTGCCCCATGCCCCGCATCCAGGTCTTCCAACACGTCGCCGCCGAGCCCCTGGGCACGCTCGATCCGCTGATCCGCCGCCGGGGGCACCGGATCCGTTTCAGCAATTTCGAACGGGAACCGGACCTGCAGCCGAACATGGACCGCTACCGGGGCCTCGTCGTGCTCGGCGGACCGATGAACGTGGAGGAGAAGGAGCGCCGTCCCCACCTGCTGGCCGAACTGCGCGCGATCGAGCGGATGCTCGAGCTGGGCCGGCCCGTCCTCGGGATCTGCCTGGGCGCCCAGTTGCTCGCTCACGTGCTCGGGGCCCCGATCCGCCGGCACCCGGTCCCGGAAGTGGGCTGGCATCCGCTCGCCACTACTCCCGAGGGCCGCACGGACCCCATCCTTGCGCCGATCGGCGAACAGGCGCCGGTATTCCAGTGGCATCGCTACAGTTTCGACGTGCCTGCCGGGGCCACGCACCTCGCGCGCTCGCCACTATGCGAGCCGCAGGCGTTCCGCTGGGGGGACAACGCCTATGGCTTCCAGTTCCACCTGGAGATGGACGAGGCCCTGATCGAACGCTGGCTGGCCAATCCCCGCTACCTGGAAGAACTCGCGTCATGCGGC
>JAUIJO010000078.1 GCA_030431185.1 Gammaproteobacteria bacterium
ATGCCGGCCGCGACGGATGCCCGGTGCATCCGTCGCGCGTCCCACCATTCGGACAGCACCCGCTGCGGGGCCGCGCGCCCCGCTAACGAATACGGAGCACCACCATGCAACTCATCCTCCTGCAGAATGTGCAGAACCTCGGCAAGCTCGGCGACAAGGTCGACGTCAAGCCGGGCTACGGCCGCAACTTCCTGGTCCCGCAGGGCAAGGCCGTGCCGGCCACCGCCACCAACCTGGAAGAGTTCGAGGCGCGCCGCGCCGAGTACGAAGCCAAGGCCAAGGCCATCCATGACGAGGCCGAGGCGCGCCAGGCCAAGCTCGAAGGCGCCAGCGTGACCATCTACGCGAACGCCGCGACCGAAGGCAAGCTCTACGGCTCGGTCACCCCGCGCGATATCGCCGAGGCCCTGACCAAGAACGGCCTGCCGGTCGAGAAGGCCGAGGTCATCATGGGCGAGGGCGCCATCCGCCACGTCGGCGAGTACGACGTCGTGGTGCACCTGCACGCCGACATCGACGTCACCGTCAAGGTGGTCGTGGAAGCCGAGGCCGCCTGATCCCGGCGCGCCACGAGCTCCACCCGGCGGGCGCCCCAGGGCGCCCGCTTCCGTTTCGGGGCGGAGAACGGGTCTCGGCTGCTGAGACGCCGATGCAGTACATGGTCCAGCCAGTCCCTGACGTTCTATCCACCGGTTCATACCGGGATATCCACAGGTTCACCACAGACCTGTCTGCAACCGCTTGACCCGCCCCGGGGCTAGGATGCCCAACCCGCGATCCGTCCGTCCCCGTTCCGGTGTCCGCCGGCACGAACCCTGCCCAGGAGCGCCTTGCGTCCATGAATGCACGACCCGGCTTCCGTAACGAACCGCGCGGCGACAAACGCTTCGATACACGGGCCGAACAGCGCTTGGACCAGCTGCGCCTTCCCCCGCAGTCGATCGAGGCCGAGCAGGCCGTGCTGGGCGGCCTGATGCTGGCCCCCGAGGCCTACGACCGCATCGTCGACCAGCTCACCGAGTCGGACTTCTACCGCCGCGACCACCAGCTGATCTTCCGCGCGATCAACGAGCTCGCGCAGAAGGCGCGGCCCTACGATGCCGTGACCCTGGGCGAGTGGTTCGAGTCGATGGGCCTGGGCGAGCAGGTCGCCGGCGGCGCCTACCTGATCGAACTGGCCAGCACCACCCCGTCGGCGGCCAACATCCGCGCCTACGCCGAGATCGTCCGCGACAAGGCGATCCTGCGCCAGCTGATCGACGTCGGCACCGACATCGTCAACGACGGCTACCAGCCCGACGGCCGCGACAGCAGCGAGATCCTCGACGAGGCCGAGCGCCAGGTGCTGGCGATCGCGCAGGCCAGCAGCAGCGGCAAGAACGACTTCACCAGTGTCCATCAGGCGCTGACCACCGCCTTCGACGAGCTGCAGACGCGCTACGCCAACGGCGGCGCGATCACCGGCCTGCCGACCGGTTACACCGAGTTCGACGAGCTGACCGCCGGCCTGCAGAAGACCGACCTGGTGATCCTCGCCGCGCGTCCGGCGATGGGCAAGACCACGCTGGCGCTCAACATGGCCGAGTACGCCGCGTTCCGCAGCAAGCTGCCGGTGGCGGTGTTCTCGATGGAAATGTCGGCGAGCCAGCTGGCCATGCGCCTGATCTCCTCGGTCGGGCGCGTCAACGCGCAGCGCCTGCGCACGGGCCAGCTCGAGGACGAGGACTGGAGCCGCGTCACCAGCGCCATCCGCCAGCTGCGCGAGGTCAAGATCTTCATCGACGACGAGCCGGGCCTCTCGCCGACCAAGCTCGCGGCCAAGGCGCGCCGGCTCAAGCGCGAGCACGGCCTGGGCCTGATCGTCATCGATTACCTGCAGCTGATGTCGGTACCGGGCAACAACGAGAACCGCGCCACCGAGATCTCCGAGATCTCGCGATCGCTCAAGGGCCTGGCCAAGGAGCTGGAAGTGCCGGTGATCGCGCTCTCGCAGCTCAACCGTTCGCTGGAAACCCGCACCGACAAACGTCCGGTGATGGCCGACCTGCGCGAGTCCGGTGCCATCGAGCAGGATGCCGACATGATCGTCTTCATCTACCGCGACGACTACTACAACAAGGAAAATTCCCCGGACAAGGGCCTGGCCGAGATCATCATCGGCAAGCAGCGAAGCGGTCCGACCGGCTCGCTGAAGCTCAAGTTCTTCGGCGAGTACACCCGCTTCGACAACCTGGCGCACGACTCGGCGGGCAGCTTCGAGTAACGCCGTCCACACGGCCCTGCATTAGCATGGGCGCCATGTCGACCCAGCCCCACGCCCACCTCGGCCCGGACCCCCACGAGGCCACCCGTCCCATCGACGAACGGCCGACCCGGATCCGCGTCGACCTCGAACGCCTGGGCCACAACCTGCGCGCCATCCGGTCCCACGTGGGCGTGCCGGTGATGGGCATCGTCAAGGCCAATGCCTATGGCCATGGCCTCGTCCAGGTGGCCCGGCACCTGCAGGCCGAGGGCGTCGAGCAGCTGGGCGTGGCGTTCGTGGAGGAGGGCATCGCCCTGCGTCGCGCCGGCATCGACGTGCCGATCCTCGTCTTGGGGGGCATCTTCGGCCACCAGGTAGGCCGCTTCATCGCGCACGACCTCGAGATCACCGTGTCCTCGCTGGACAAGCTGCGGCAGGTCGAATCCGCCGCCGAAGCCATGGGCCGCAAGGCGGTGATCCACCTGAAGGTCGACACCGGCATGGAGCGCATCGGCGTGCACAGTTATTCGGCCGGGCCCTTCATCGAGGCCGCGGTGGCATCGGACTGGTGCGTACTGAAGGGCGTCTACTCGCACCTGGCCTGCGCCGACGACCCCGGCTCGCCCATGACCGCCCGGCAGGTGGAACGCTTCGCCGAGGCCTGCGCGCACTTCACCCGGATCGGCGCGCCGATGCCGATCCGGCACCTGGCCAACTCCGGTGGGGTCCTGCACTTCCCCGACACCTGGCTGGACATGGTGCGGCCCGGCATCGTGCTGTACGGGGTGCTGCCGGACCCCGCGTCGCGGCCCGCGATCGCCGTGCAACCGGCGATGTCGCTGGTCTCCCAGGTCGTGTACTTCAAGGTGGTCAAGGCCGGCCATGGCGTCAGCTATGGCGCCACCTGGGTGGCCCCGCGCGACACGCGCGTGGTGACCGTGCCGATCGGCTACGGCGATGGATTCCCGCGGGCGCTGTCCTCGCGCGGCGAAGTGCTGATCCGGGGCCGCCGCCATCCGATCGTCGGGCGCGTGTGCATGGACCAGTTCATGGTCGACATCGGCGACGGCTCGGCCTGGAACGAGGACGAAGTCGTGCTGGTCGGCGCACAGGGAGGCGAGGGGATCTCCGTCGAGGGCGTGGCGGTGCAGGCGGGCACCGTGCCCTACGAGATCCTGGTCGGGCTCAACGAGCGCATCCCGCGCGACTACCGGGGCGGGGCGTCCGTGCCCGTCGGCGTGCCATGAGCGCATCGACGGCCGACGACGCGGATGCACCCGTCGCGATCCTGTGGTTCCGCAACGACCTCCGGCTGGACGACAACCCCGCGCTGGAGGCGGCGGTGGAGGGCGGCTACGCGATCCTCCCGGTGTACATCCATGCGCCGGGCGAGGGGGGGCGCTGGCGCCCGGGCGCCGCGTCGGACGCGTGGCGCGCGCGGTCCCTGGAAGCGCTCGCCGGCTCGCTGGAGGCACGCGGCAGTGCGTTGCGCTGCTTCAAGGGGCCCAGCCTCGCCACCCTGCAGGCGATCGTCGCCGCTACGGGCGCGCAGGCCGTGTTCTGGAACCGTCGCTACGAGCCGGCGATCGAGAAGCGCGACACCGGCATCAAGCAGGCGCTCAAGCGCGACGGCCTGCGCGTGGAGAGCTTCAATGGCGCGCTGATGGCAGAGCCCTGGACGGTGGAGACCCGGGAGGGCGGTCCGTACCGGGTGTTCACGCCTTACTGGCGCACTGCGTTCGCGCAATGGCGGCGCCCGCCGACCTGGTCGGTCCCGGCACAGCTCGAGGGCACCCGCGCGGGACCGAGGGGCGTGCCGGTCGAATCGCTGGGCCTGGCGCCCGCGCTCGACTGGGACACGGGCTTCTGGGACCGGTGGACACCCGGCGAGTCCGGCGCGCGCGAGGCCCTGCAGGTGTTCGTCGACGGTGCGCTGCGCGGCTACGGCGATGGGCGCGACCGGCCGGACCAGGTCGGCACCTCGCGGCTGTCGCCGCACCTGCACTTCGGCGAGATCGCGCCGTGGCGGATCGTGGAGGTCCTGGAGGCCGAGCGCAGCGCCGCGCTCGACGGCGACATCGATGCCTACGTGCGCGAGCTGGGCTGGCGCGAGTTCGCGCACCACCTGCTGCACCACTTCCCGAAGAGTGTGGACGAGGACTTCAATCCGAAGTTCAAGGCGTTCAAGTGGGCGGACCCGTCCTCCGCGGAACTCGACCGGGTGAGGGCGGGGCGCACCGGAGTCCCCATCGTCGATGCCGGCCTGCGCGAGCTGTGGCACACCGGCTGGATGCACAACCGGGTACGGATGATCGTCGGCAGCTACCTCACCAAACACCTTCGATGGCACTGGCGGCACGGCGCCGAATGGTTCTGGGACACGCTCGTCGACGCCGACCTGGCCAACAACACGCTGGGCTGGCAATGGGTGGCCGGCACCGGCGCGGACGCCGCCCCTTACTTCCGGGTGTTCAATCCGGTCACGCAGGCCCGTCGGTTCGACCCGGACGGCCGCTACATCGCCCGCTGGGTGCCGGAGCTGGCGGCGCTGCCATTGCCGGACCGGTTCGCGCCGTGGGAATCGAAGGCGCCCCGAGCGGGCGCCGCCCGGTCCTACCCTCCGCATCCCATGGTCGGGATCGCCGAGGGTCGGCAGGGGGCGCTCGACGCCTACGCGGCCATCCGCGGCTGAACGGCGATGCCTTCCCGAAGCTGAACGGGCGATCGTCCCATCACTCACCACAGACGCACAAGTGATTACTTTGGCGGCGTCCATCTGGCCATATACGAGGTTCAAAGCATGAAGACCCCGATCCGTCTTGCGATCACCGCGGCCATCGCCACGTCGATGTTGGCGGGCTGTGCCACCACCGCCGGCTACAACGACCCCTATGGCCAGCCGCAACAGGGCCAGCAGGGCTACGGCGAAACCAGCGGCATGAGCAAGACCCAGAAGGGTGCCCTGATCGGTGCGCTGGCCGGTGTCGCGGCGGGCCTGCTCAGCGGCGACGACGCCACCGAGCGTCGACAGCGCGCGCTCGTCGGGCTGGGTGTCGGCGGTCTCGCCGGCGGCGCCATCGGCAACTACCAGGACCGCCAGGAGCGCGCCCTGCGCGACAGCATGCAGGGCACCGGCGTCGACGTGGTCCGCCAGGGCGACAACATCACCCTGAACATGCCGAGCAACATCACCTTCGATTTCGACAAGTCCGACCTCAAGCCGGCGTTCTACCCGGTGCTCGACCAGGTCGCCAACACCCTGCGCGAGTACGACCAGACCATCGTCGAGGTCGCCGGCCATACCGACAGCGTCGGTGCCGATGCCTACAACCAGCAGCTGTCCGAACGTCGTGCTTCGTCGGTCGGAAACTACCTGATGGGCAAGGGTCTGGTCCGCGACCGTTTCATCCTGGTCGGCGCGGGCGAGACCCGTCCGATCGCCAGCAACGACACCGACGCCGGTCGCGCGCAGAACCGTCGCGTCGAAATCACCCTGGTTCCGATCCGCTCCTGACGCGAGCGGACGACGAGCCGGCCCTTGTGACAAGGGCCGGACAAAAAAAACGGGTCGCCGCTTGGCGGCCCGTTCCTGTTTGGGGGATGCCTGGGGGGCAAGCCCTGGACGGGGCCCGGGACGCGGGGGCCGGGGGATGCCAAGCCGGGCGGACGGGGCGATTCCCGGCCCCGCTGCCGAAATGTGGCGCGGGGCGTTCTCATCCACGCCAATGTGTGGCACGCCTCCCGCGGGCCCCGCGCTTCAGCGCTCGACGACCCGCAGGAGCGTCAGCACGACGAGCGCGAGCAGAGTCGAGGCGACGGACACCAGGTACAGCTGCAAGCCCGCCGCCACCCCGATCACGGCGACCATCAGCAGGGATGCCGCGGTCGTGATGCCTGCGATGGCGCCGTCGCGGCGACGCGCGAATATGGTGCCCGCGCCGATGAAGGCGACCCCGGCGACCACCGCCTCGATCAATCGCAGCGGGTCGATCTGCAGGATGTCGTTGCCCGCGAACGCATGGGGCAACGCCAAGGCCAGCCGGCCGAGGCCGATCAGCAACGCGGCCGCGCCCGCGACCAGCATGTGGGTACGGAATCCCGCGGGCCGGTCCTTGAGCTCACGCTCGTAGCCGATCGCGCCGCCAAGCAGCATCGCCAGGCCCGCGTTGGCCACCACCGCCAGTTCGCTCATCCAGTCCATGCGCCGAGCATGCCCGACCGCGAGTGGCGGGGAGGTCAACGCCCCCGGTCATTGGAGACGCGCCCAACAAGGCTATGATGGGCGTCCGACGACTTCGAACGTACAGGCATTGTCTTGATGCATCACGGCACGACCCCGGGTTTCCAGGTTTCCCGCGATTCCGGCACGATCTCCACGACGCTCCCGTCGACTCCCCTTCGCGCCGATCGGCCGCTCGCGCCGCCGCGCCGCACCCCGGCCACGCGCGCATGAGCCGGGGTGATGCATCGATGGATGCCCCCGCGTCTCCGCCGCCATCCCGGGCGGAACGTCCGCTCATCGCCGCGGACGTGGGCGGCACCCACGCGCGGCTCGCGCTCGTCGATGCATCGCGGGGCCCTTCCCATGTCGCGCTCCACGGCTACCGTCGCTACAGCTGCGCGGAGCATTCCAGCCTGGCCGCCATCCTCGCGGACTTCATCGCCGGGGAGGGCCTGACCGAGCCACCGGAAGCCGCGATCGCGATCGCCGGCCTGCTGGTGGGCGACACCCTCGTGCACGCGAACCTGCCCTGGGCGGTGTCGCTCAGCGAGACCGCCGCCGACGCCAGGCTCGCGGGCCTGCGGCTGATCAATGATTTCGAGGCGATGGCCTGGGCGGTGCCCAGCATCGATCTTCGCCATTCGCGCCGCATCTGCGGCCCGGAGATCGCCCTGCAGCCGGGACCGGCGATGATGATCGGGCCCGGCACGGGGTTCGGCGCCGCGCTTCGCGTCCCCGGCGACCCGCCGGTGGTGGTCGCCACCGAGGCCGGCCATGCCGCACTGTCGGTGCGCGACCCGCGCGAGCTGGAAGTACTGGCGGTGCTGATGAAGCGCTGGAGCCACGTCGGCAACGAACGCGTGCTCTCCGGCCCAGGCCTGGTGAACGCCTACGAGGCCCTGTGCGAGATCGAGGGCGTCGATGCCCGACTGGATACGCCCGCGCGCATCACCCACGCCGCGCAGGGCGGGGAGGACCCGCTCGCGGGCGAGGCGCTGTCGATGTTCTGCAGCATCCTCGCCAGCGTGGCCGGCGACCTGGCGCTGACCTTCGGCGCCAAATCCGTGTACCTGGCCGGCGGCATCCCGGCCCAGATCGCCGACTTCCTCATGGCCGGGGATTTCTCCCGGCGCTTCGTCGACAAGGGCGTCATGAGCGAGGTCCTGGCGCGCGTGCCAGTCTACCTGGTCGAGCATGGCCAGCTCGGCCTGCTCGGTGCCGCCACCTGGTACCTGGAGCAACGCCGCGCCGACGCGATGGGCTGAGCGCGACCGGGTCGCCTGGCGCGACGGGCGGCAGGTGGAAAGAAAAACGCCCCAGCCATTCGACTGGGGCGTTCCGCGTTGGTGGAGGTGGGCTCTACTGAATGGAGGTCTGAAATGCCCTATTTGCGCGAAATTTGGTCTCAAGAAACTCGATCCATGCCCCCACGGATGCCCCCAGTTTTCGTTTCTCCCAGGGTTCGGGAGAAATTTCAGCCGACCGGCGGGAGGTTGCTGTACGCAATATCGACCTGCTCGGCAAAGTCGGGGAACTGGAACATGGACCAGTGCTGGCAGCCTTCGGGAGTCAGCAGGATGGCGTTGGCCTCACCGCCGATATGGACTCGCTGCTCGATGGGCTTCTCTGCCTGGATGCGCCTCTGGTCGAGCATCATCGCTTCGATGTTTTCCAGGATGTTTCCCTCCGGGACTTCGCACTCGGGCTTCACCGCCAGCCCCTCGGACAGCCTCTCCGACCTGAAGTCGTTGGTCGATCGATAGGCAAAGGCGGTGATCTCGCCGGACGTCTCGGCGACCCCGAAGTGGTAGACCGTAGTCGTCGCATCGCTCGGCACATCACCGAGGCTGCTCCATTTTTCCCACTGGGCTCGCAATGCATCCGGCGTGTGTGCGTCGAGCTGCTCGATGCCGCTGACCAGCATCTGCGTGTTGATGCGGAGGAACCAATCCTGCAGGAACTTTCCGTGACCCGTGCCTGCTACGACCATCCGCAGATGAGCCAGGTAGTGCGCCTTCGAGGTGAACAGGAAAGGCGTGCCTTGGTCGACGACTGCGAGCGTATCCGTGACGACCAAGGCTTGCTTCGGGTCGGTGAAGAAGATCAGCGAGGACAAATCTGCGGCCTCCGGAAGGCGGGTAGGGCAGAGAGCTTGCCCGTCGCATTGTGACGTATCTCGGGGCCTTGCTCATTGGTCAAGCCGCCGAGTGCGTTGCCGGGGGCCGCCCCCTTGTTGAGCGCGTCCAGGAACCTCGTCCCCAGCCTCTTGGTAGCATCTGCCGTCAGCACGTACTCGCCAGCGTGCACGATGCCGGCCGGCTGATACTTGCCACCTAGCCCGGTGTAGCCGCCGCCTGCGAAGCCGAAGGCCCCAAGCAGGCTCGACCACCAGCTGCCACCTGCGCCGGCACTGCCATTGGAGCTCGCGCCGTTGCCCTTGAAGGCGTCAAGCATCGCGTCCCAGGCCTGGTCGGCCAGAAGATCAAGGGAGCGTGCCAACATCCGATCGATGGCATCCTCGAATGCATCACCGAGCGACTTGGCGCCGCTGGCGATATCCGTGAACAGGCCCTTGAAGCCGTCCCCGACAATCTCGAGTTGTTCGGACTGTTCTCTCGCGTGCATGAGAGCGTCGGCGGCGGCGATGATCTTCTGCCCCTCCTCGGAGGCCGCGTCTGCATTCGCGTAACGCAACGCGATGGCGCGCTCGCGTTCCTTGTTGGACATCCCCAGGAGGGCGGCTTCGAAGGCCATGTCATCGAGCTGCCGGGTGATGGCCTTCTGGTACTCGGCCGCGGCCTTCTGGTCCTCCTCCCACGCGTCGACCACCTTGTTGTGGCGGTCGACCGACGCCTGGGCCCAGACCTCTTCGATCGCGGCCAGGTTCTCGGCCTCTTCCTTGGCCGCCTTTTCGGCCTCGGTCAGCGCCTTCTGCGCGGCCGTGCGCTCCCGGATGCGCTCTGTGCCCGACGGCAGCTCGGGCGGGTCCAGGTAGCGCTTCAGCGCTGCCACGTTGGCTGCTTCGGCCCTCGTCGAGATTCCCTCGAGCTTCGGCGCTGAGCCGGGGCCATAGCCGATCGACGTGCGGACGTTCCCGAAGGCGTCGCCATCGGTGAATCCGGCCTTCACCGCGCCGCGGAAATAGGCCCCTGCCTGCTGCTGGCGCTTGGTGAACTCTTCGAAGTCCCCGCGTCCAAGCGCGTCGAAGGCCTTGCCGACCTCGTCGGACCAGGCCGAGAGGGTGCGGGACATTGCGCGGAAGCTGCCGCCAACGTCGTCTGACTTGGTGCTCAGAGTGTCGAAGAGGCTGATGAGCCCGCGCACGGCGCCGGCAATGTCGTCCGCGGTCTTGGAGAGCTTGTCGCCCTCGGTCGCGGATTGGAGGAAGTCCTCTGCGAGGCGATTCAGGTCCGGCAGGAGTTCGGTGGCCAGCGAGTTGGACAAGCCCGTTGCCAAGCTGGTGATCCGCGACAGGTTGTCGTTGAAGCGCTCGGCCTGCTGGGTGGTGTCCCCGTCGACCACCTGGCCGAAGCGCTCCGCCTCGTCGCCGGCAGCCTGCAGGCCCTCCCGACCATCCTTCAGCAGGGGGATCAGGTTCTGGAAGCTCCGGCCGAAGATCTGCATGCCGGCCGCCATCGCCTCGGGGCGGCCCTGGTTGTCCTGGAAGGCGTCCGCGAAGTCCAGGAACAGCTCATGCGTGTCTCGCAAGCTGCCGTCCGCGTTCTTCACCTTGAGGCCGAGCAGGTCGAAAGCATCGGCCTGGCTCTTGACCCCGCGGCCGGCGTCGTCCTGCGATTTCGCCAGCTTGCCCAGGCTGGTGGTCAGCTCGTCCATGGAGACGTCGGCGAGGTTGCCCGCGTAGGCCAGCCGGCTCAGCTGATCGGTGGTGACGTTGGCCCGTAGCGCGGACTTCGCCAGGTCGTCCATGGCGTCGATTGATGACTTGATCGCGACGGTGACCGCGGTGGCTCCCGCGACGATCGCTGTGCCCAGAACCGCGCCGGCGCGCTTTGCCTCTTTCGACAGCTGCTGCAGGCGCTTTTCCGCACGCTTCGTGTCCGTCTCGAAGGCGCCCGTCTTGAGCAAAAGGTCAATGACGATGGAGCCAGCAGCCATCAGTCGGACTCCTTCGTGGGGCGGCGGCCGTGGCCGCTGAACTCGTTCACGGCGTGGCCTTCGCCCAAAGGCCGAACCTTGCCCGAAGCGACCGGCGTGAGGCCGAAGTCATTGGCAAAGGCACGGTATTGAGCCATGAGAGCCGAATTGGGAGTCTCGCCGGCGTTCCAGAGCTGGATCACCTTCCCATGGATGGCGCACATCTGGCCCAGCGTCGACAGTGCGGCGGTGGTCAGTAGTCGATTCGCGATCAGGATGGGGGCGACCCGCTGCCACTCCTTCACCGCATGCACGTTTGGCAGCCAGTCCGGAGGCGGCGGCACGTCATCGACCAGGGGCAACTGCACCAGCGGCGGCCCCTCGCGGTCGGGGCGGGCGGTGCCGGCGACGACTTTCAGGTGGTGCGGCCGCTTGGGGGTGGGCATTGACCCTCCGAAATTTTCAAAATTGCGATGTGACGGTGCGAAAAAATGGCTGGGCGGCCGGTGTCCGTCGCTTCCGGTCCGAGCTTTAGATCCTCCCCCTGGGGGAGATGCCGGCTCACAGCGAGAGCTACTGCGCCGGCTGACGCGGTTGTTGTTCAAGCACGGACACTCACGCCTTGTCCGACAGGCCAAGCGAGGATGGCCTCGGCCTTTCAGCCGCTCGAGGAGGCGGGGGTATGAGCGACCCTCGCGCCTTCAATCACTCCAGCGCGCGTCTTACGGGCCGCTCGAAGTGGCCAGCTCGAACTGGTAGACCGCGCCGGTGTCCAGAACCTCCAGGCCTGCCCTGAGCTCGCCCAAGATCGCGACCAGGTTCCGCGTGAAGTAATCCTTGTGGGAGTTGCTGACGAGTACGCTCATCTGCTCCCGGTCGAGGACGGTCGTGTAGCTGGTGTCGAGGGTGAGGCCAGTACCCTCCGGTACGCTCGGGGTGGTGACGATCCGGGCATTCCACAGCGCCGGCGGCACCGGCATCGTGGGCGACCCGAAAACATACGCCTCCTCGGTAGTGGTCTTGGTGATCTGGATCCGATACCAGTCCAGCGGATTGAGCAGGATCAGGCTGGGCACGTATCCCGAATCGGCCTGCTTGACCATGCTCTCGCCGATGATGTCCGCGGGCGTGGTGCCGATGCCAGGAAGCAGTACCGTGCTGTTCGCGAGCAGACCCTCGATCTTGCCTGCTGCGCCGGTGCCATTGATCAGCTGGTGTTCGAGGCGGCTCAGCACCTTGTGGCTGATCACGGCGTTGATCGCGCTGGCCAGGGCTGAGTTGTCGGAAAGCACCTGGCGCGAGGCGGTCGTCCAGCCTGCGATGGTTGCGATGTTCCCGAGCTTCAGCGTGCCCTCGAAGTCCAGCTCGGCCTTCTCGTCGCCCTCCAGGTCCTGCTCGCTTGCTTCACCGGCGGCCGTGAGTTGGACGTACTCGAACGAATCGCTTCCCGTCGGACGCCTTGGCAAGACGTCGAGTAGCCGGAGGGGTCGCATCGGCGGCAGCACGATGTTGGGGTTTCGGTCCGCCTCCGTGGGATAGGACCCAGCCTCCGAGCTGCCTTCACCCAGGTTGGTGAGGATCGACTTGATGCTGACGTCGACATTGGCTCGGACGTTGAGATGGCTGACCTTCTGGTTGCGTTGCGACGCCTGGATCGCCGCGGCCATCGCGGGGTCTTCTCGCAACGCCTTGGTGGCCACCGCGTACGGTCCCGG
>JAUIJO010000079.1 GCA_030431185.1 Gammaproteobacteria bacterium
CATGAAGGCGGCGGCATCGTAGCCGTGGTTGATCGCGTTGACGAAGACGTTGTTGACGTCGAGCAGCAGGTCGCAGTCGGCCTCCACCAGCACGGCATTGATGAAGTCCGCCTCGGGCATGCCGGCATGCGGCGCCGCGTAGTAGGACACGTTCTCGACCGCGATGCGGCGCCCGACGATGTCCTGGGCCTGGCGGATCCGCGCGGCGACATGGTGCACGGCTTCCTCGGTGAACGGGATGGGCAGCAGGTCGTAGAGCTGGCCATCGTCGCTGCAATAGCTCAGGTGTTCGCTGTAGAGCGCGACGCGATGCCGGTCCAGGAACTGTCGGGTCCGGGCGAGGAAGGTCTCGTCGAGCGGCGCACAGCCGCCCAGCGACAACGACAGGCCGTGGCAGGTGATGGGGTGGCGGGCGCTGAGTGTCTCCAGCGCCTCGCCGAGTCGACCGCCGACCCCGATCCAGTTCTCCGGCGCGCATTCGAGGAAATCGAAAGCGCCCGCATCCGCGGCCTGCAAGGGGGCGAGCAGGGCCCGCCGCAGGCCGAGGCCGGCGGCGTTGGAGGGAATGGACCGGGTGGCGGTCATTTCAGTGGGGCCGGCCGGGGTCAGGCCATGCCACCGCACTTGCCTTCGCCGCACTTGCCCTCGGCGCCCTTGTCACCGCCGCAGGAGCCTTCGGCACCCTTGTCGGCGCCGCACGAGCCTTCGTGGCCGGCCTTGAACTCGGCCTCGCTGATCTGGCCGTCCTTGTCGGTGTCGTACTTGGCGAAGCGGCTGCCGTCGCCATCGTGGGCGGCGGCGAACTCGGCCATCGACACCGAGCCGCTGTTGTCGGCATCCATCTTCTCGACACCGCACTTGCCCTCGCCGCACTTGCCTTCCGCGGCCTTCTCGGCCTGGCCGGCGCCCAGCATGTAACCGCTCGCCAGGTCGGTCATGGCGAACGCGGAGGACGACAGGGCGAGGCCTCCGAGGAGGGTGGCGCCGACGGCGAGTGCGATGGGCTTCTTGTGGCTGTTCATGACGTGGTTCCTTCTCTGTTGGTGGGACGCGTGCCGCGCCGCTCCGTTGGGATGAAGTCGATACAGCTGCATGTCGCATGACGGTGGCCGTCCAAAGGCGACGGACCCGCTCGACACAGTACTCATACGCCGGATCGCGTCGCGCGGTTACACCTGGCGCCCATGATTGCGCCTCCCGGGGCGCCTGCGCCCTGTTTCGTTCAGTAATCGTTCACGGGAAAACAAGCGGCCACGACATGCTGCAATGCGGCACGACGTCGCCTGGCCATGACCCACGCGGGCAGATCCCCAGCGCCAAGCCAAAACGGAAAAGGCCGCGAAAACCGCGGCCCCAATGATCACCGGCAAACAAGCGACACCCGCCCGACAATCCACGAATCACGAATCACCAATCACCAATCACCAATCACCACCCATCACGGCCCCGTCGTCGTGCTCGAGTCGTCGCGCTTCTCGCGCGGCGGCAGTTCGTCCTCGCCCTTAACGAGGAACCAGACGTTCTCGGCGATGTTGGTCGCATGGTCGCCGATCCGCTCGATGTTCTTGGCCATGAACAGCAGGTGGGTGCAGGCGGTGATGCTGCGTGCATCCTCCATCATGTAGGTCAGCAGTTCGCGGAACAGTCCCGTGTAGGCGACGTCGATCTCGGCGTCGCGGGTGCGGATGCTCTTGGCCGCTTCCACGTCGTTGTCGCGATAGGCGACCAGGACGTCGCGGACCTGCTTGACCGCCAGGGTGCCGATCGCGTGCAGGCCGGCCACGTGTGGCAGGGCGGGCATGAGGTTGAGCGCCGTCGAGCGCTTGGCGACGTTGGCCGCGTAGTCGCCAATGCGCTCGATGTCGGAGGCGATGCGGATGGCGGCGAGGATCTCGCGCAGGTCGCGCGCCATCGGGCCGCGCAAGGCGAGTTTCATGACGTCATGGCTGATTTCCTGCTCCAGCGCGTCGATCGCTTCGTCGTTGGCGATGATGCGTTCGGCGGCCTTGTCGTCCCGGCGCTCGACCACGTCGAGGGCTGCTTCGAGCTGCGACGCCGCCATTTCGCCCATCCGGAGGGTTTCGTCGAGGAGGCGCTTCTGCTCGTCGTCGTAGCTTTTGACGATGTGGTCGTGCATGTCGGTACTCATGTTCGGGTCCTGTCTCTTGACGGGGTTCGCGGTGGCGCGTGCCGTGGACGGGAGGAGGATGGGGAGGTCGGCCCGCGACGCGTCGCGGCCGGGGTGGATCAGCCGAAACGACCGGTGATGTAGTCCTCGGTCTGCTGCTTGGTGGGCGAGGAGAAGATGTCGTCGGTGCGGCCGTGCTCGATGAGGTCGCCCAGGTACATGAAGGCCGTGTAGTCGGAGACGCGGGCCGCCTGCTGCATGTTGTGCGTGACGATCGCGATGGTGTAGTCGAGCTTGAGCTCCTCGACCAGTTGTTCGATGCGGCTGGTGGAGATCGGGTCCAGCGCCGAGGTCGGCTCGTCGAGCAACAGCACGTCCGGGCGCAGGGCGACGGCGCGCGCGATGCACAGGCGCTGCTGCTGGCCACCCGACAGCCCGAGGGCGCTCTGGCCCAGCTTGTCCTTGACCTCGTCCCACAGCGCGCCCTGGCGCAGGGCTTCCTCGACGCGGTCCGCCATCTCGGACTTCGACAGCTTCTCGTGGTGGCGGATCGCGTAGGCCACGTTCTCGAAGATCGTCATCGGGAACGGCACCGGTTTCTGGAACACCATGCCGACCTTGCTGCGCAGGCGGTTCATCGGGTACTTCGCATCGAGGATGTTCTCGCCGTCCAGCAACACCTGGCCGGTGGCGCGCAGCTTGGGATACAGCGCGTAGATGCGGTTGAAGATGCGCAGCAGCGTCGACTTGCCGCAACCCGACGGCCCGATCAGCGCGGTGACGCGCTTCTCCGGGATGTCGAGGTCGATGCTCTTGAGCGCATGGAATCCGTCGTAGTGGAAGTCCAGGCCTCGCGCCGACACCTTGACCGGGGCGTCGGCGAGGACATCGCCATCGCGCCGGGGCGTGGCCAGGGAAATACGGGCGTCGTTCATGACCGGGTTCCGGGAAACGTCAGGGGAGGATAGATCAGTCATTGGGGATCCTCTTGCGCACCAGCAGGGCGCGCGCGACCAGGCTCACGAGGAGCACGAACAGGGCCAGGACCAGGGCACCGGCCCAGGCGAGGGTCTGCCATGACTCGTACGGGCTGCCGGCGAACTGGTACATCACCACCGGCACGCTGGCCATCGGCTGGAACACGTCGGTGCTCCAGTACTGGTTGCCGAAGGCGGTGAACAGCAGGGGGGCGGTTTCGCCCGAGATGCGCGCCAGCGCCAGCAGCACGCCGGTGATGATGCCGGCCGACGCGCTGCGGTACATGACCTGCACGATGACCTTCCATTGCGGCACGCCGAGCGAAAGCGCCGCTTCGCGCATCTGTCCCGGCACCAGCCGGAGCATCTCGTCGGTGGTGCGAACGACCACCGGCAGGACGATGAACGCCAGCGACACCGAACCGGCGAGCGCCGAGAAGTTGCCGCCGCTCTGGGCGACGATCAGCGTATAGACGAACAGGCCCAGCACGATCGAGGGTGCCGACAGCAGGATGTCGTTGACGAAACGCACCACGGTGCCGAGTTTGCGGCCGGCGCCGTATTCGGCGAGCCAGGTGCCCGCGGCCACGCCCAGCGGCGTGCCGATCAGGATGGCCATGATGCACATCACCGCGCTGCCGAAGAAGGCATTGCGCAGGCCCCCCTCCTGCATCGGCGGCGGCGTGTCCTGCGTGAACAGCGCCCAGTCGATGCCGCCGATCGCCTTCGCGAACAGCGTCCACAGGATCCAGCCCAGGAAGAACAGGCCGAACGCGGCGGCGGCGCAGGCCAGCGCGATCGCCACCGCATTGAATGCCTTGCGGCGACGGAACAGCGCATCGGCGGTCCGCAGTCGCGCGTCCTGGCGGGTGGTGGCCATCAGTTGCCCTCCTTCCTGGACAGCTGGTGGAGCATCAGGCGCGCGATGGCGAGCACCACGAAGGTCACGATGAACAACACGAAGCCCAGCAACAGCAACGCCGAGCGGTAGGTTTCGGTGGCCTCGCCGAAGTCATTGGCGATCAGCGCGGCGATGGTGGTGCCGGGTTCCAGCAGCGAGGGCGAGAAACGCACGCTGTTGCCGACCACGAACGCCACCGCCATCGTTTCGCCCAGGGCCCGCCCCAGGCCCAGGAAGATGCCGCCGATGACCGCCGAGCGGGTGTAGGGCAGCACGATGTCCCAGCTGACTTCCCACTTGGTCGCGCCCAGCGCGTAGGCCGATTCCTTCAGCCGGGTGGGCACGGTCAGGAAGACCTCGCGCATCACCGAGGAGATGAAGGGGATCACCATGATGGACAGCACGATGCCC
The DNA here is from genome assembly GCA_030431185.1 of Gammaproteobacteria bacterium. GTDB lineage: Bacteria > Pseudomonadota > Gammaproteobacteria > Xanthomonadales > Xanthomonadaceae > Marilutibacter. The sequence goes on from JAUIJO010000079.1 coordinate 4,418, forward strand.
GCGGTCAGCATGCCGATGCCCAGGGGCGGTCCCTGGAACACCGCGCCGATGAGCGGCAGCGTGCCGAGATGCTCGTTGAGCCATGGCGTGACGTATTCGGTCATCACCGGCACGAGTACGAACAGGCCCCACATGCCGTAGATGATGGAGGGGATGCCGGCCAGCAGTTCGATCGCGGTGCCGATGGGGCCGCGCGCCCAGCGCGGCGCGACCTCGGTCAGGAAGAACGCAATGCCGAAGCTCACCGGCACCGCGATCAGCATGGCGATGAGGGCGGTGACGATGGTGCCGTAGATCGGCACGAGCGCGCCGTACTTGTCCTCGACCGGGTTCCACTCGGTGGTGGTGAAGAAGTCCAGCCCGCTGGTGGCCAGCACCTGGCGACCGCCCCACAGCATCGACAGCGCGGCGCCGGCCAGCGCGACCAGCACCAGCACGACGGTACCGACGAGCAGGTAGCGGAACCAGCGGTCGTGTCGCGCGTCCTTGATGTCCCGGGTGCTGGGGGCGCTGGCGGGCACTGTGATCGCGTTCATTCAGGGGTACCGGGACTCTCGTGGATCCTGCCTGCGCAGGCGGGGTGCGGCGACGTGTCAGCGCCAGGATGTTCCGTTGCAATGGCCCGTGAGGGCCGCGACCACGGATGCATGCGCGCGCGTGGACGGGACATGCCGGATCCCCGCCTGCGCGGGGATGACGCAACGGCAGACGCGCCCGTGCATGGCACGGGCGCGCCGTCGCATCACTTGAACTCGGCGGCCCAGTAGGACTCGATCTGCTGGACCAGCTCGGCCGGCAGCGGCACGTAGTGCAGCTCGGATGCCTGCGCCTGTCCGTTCTCGAAGGCCCACTTGAAGAAGGCCATGGCGTCGGCGCTGCGCTTGGCATCCTTGGGCTGCTTGTACATCAGGATGAAGTTGGTCGCGGTGATCGGCCATGCATCGGCGCCCGGGGCATTGGTGATCACCAGGTGGAAGTCCTGCGTGTTCGCCCAGTCCGCGGTCGCCGCGGCGGCCTGGAAGCTCTCCGCGCTCGGCGTCACCCAGTTGCCCGCCGCGTTCTGCAGGGTGGTGTAGGCCATGTTGTTCTGGATCGCGTAGGCCAGCTCGACATAGCCGATGGAGCCCTTGATCTGCTGCACGTAGGAGGCCACGCCCTCGTTGCCCTTGCCGCCGACGCCGTCGACCCACTTCACCGACTTGCCCTCGCCGACGCTGTCCTTCCACGACGGGCTGACCTTGGACAGGTAGTTGGTGAAGTTGAAGGTGGTGCCGGAACCGTCGGAACGGTGCACCAGGGTGATCTTGACGTCCGGCAGGGCGACGCCGGGGTTGGCGGCGGCGATGGCCGGATCGTTCCACTTGGCGACCTTGCCCAGGTAGATGTCGGCGAGCAGCTCGCCGGTCAGGCGCAACTGGCCGGGGGCGATGCCTTCCACGTTCAGCACCGGGACCACGCCGCCGATGGCGGAGGGGAACTGGCCCAGGCCGGCCTCGGCCAGCTCTTCCGGGCTCAGCGGCGCATCGGACGAACCGAAGTCGACCGTGCCGCCCTTGATCTGGGCGATGCCGCCGCCCGAACCGATCGACTGGTAATTGACCTTGGCGCCGGTCTGCGCGTTGTAGTCGCTGGACCACTTCGAGATCAGCGGGAAGATGAAGGTGGCGCCGGCACCGGTGATCTCGGCAGCAACCTTGTCGCCTGCGGCAGTATCGGTGCTGGCCGGGGCGGTGGCACCATCGGCGGTCGCCGGGGCGTCGGTCGACGGCTTGCAGGCGGCCAGGGCCAGCGTGGTGGCGAGGGCGAGGACGGCGAAACGGGCCGGGGAGGATTTCATGGTGACTCCGTGACTGGGGTTCGAGCCGGACTGCCCGGCGGTTGGTGCTATGAAATGATGTTTTTGTTACACCCCTGTTACATGTGCGGCCTTAATCCCTAGTCGATTGAAAAACAAGGGATTTCATGCCGGGGCCGGAGGCCTTCCGGGGCGACGTTGCACGTGCGTGACACAAATCGGCCATCGCGCGCGGTGGTTCCCGCGGAGCGTGGGGCGCGAGACCGGGGCGCCAGCCACGTAGCCGGGGTAAGCGAAGCGCACCCGCGGACCCGGCATCCGGCCAGGGGTCAAAGGCTTTCGCCCGCTGCGCGTGCAAGTCCCTTTGGTCTTGTCAGAAGGAACCAGAACCGCGGGCTCCATCGGCCGCTGGTACGGCTTCGCCGTACCGGTCCCCTGTGCGCTTCGGCCCTGGCGGCACGGCGCCCGAACTCGCTGCGCTCAGACAAGGGCGCCTCTTCGGCCGCCACGCCCTGCGGTGCTCGGCGGCCTCAAAGTCGCAAGATCAAGATCAACGGCAACGGCAACGGCAACGGCAACGGCAACGGCATCACCCCACGTAGCCGGGGTAAGCGAAGCGCACACGGGGCAGCGATGTGGGGAATACGGCAGCCGCGGCGCACCGGCATGCGCTGCGTGGCCGCCGCTGGCGGGCCAGGCAAAAAAATGGGCGCGATGCAGGCATCGCGCCCATGAAAGCCTTCAGGGGGAGAGTAGAAGGATTACCAGTAGAACTGCGCGCGAGCGGCGACCAGGCTCGGGTCCTCGTCGATGCCATTGCGTTCCGCGCTGACGTCGACATAGTCGAGGGCGAACTTGAAGTTGGAACGCCAGTAGTAGTTGACGCCGACCGTCCAGGCGTCGAGCTTGCCGGGACGCGTGTCGCCATCGTTCAGGTCGAGCGTGTCGTAGCGGACGCCCAGCTGCCACATGCCGCGCGACGGGTTCGCGGGCTTGGCCGTGCCGGGGGTGCCGTCCTTGTTGCTCCAGGTCTCACCGGTGATGTTCCACATGCCGCTGAGGTAGCCACCCTGGGTCTGGTAGTCACCGCCGGGCTGGTCGGCGAAGCCGGTCTCGTAGCGGTCGATCGTGTTGATCATGTACTCGGCCTGCAGCTTGACCGGTCCGTGCACCCAGAAGCTTTCCAGCCCCAGGGTCGAGGTGCTGTCGGCATTGCGGATGTTGGTGTCGACCAGGCGGTTGGACAGCTCGGCGGCCGGCCGGCTGCGGACGCGGATCGTGTCCTGGTAGGTGTCGTTGCTGACGTAGGACGCACCCACGTTGAAGATGTTGCCTTCCTGGTTGATCGGCGCCCAGCTGCCCCGCACGCCGTAGCCCGAGCCGCGGCCGCGGCCTTCGGTGATCTCGCGGCCGTACCAGCCGCCGGTCACGTTCCAGTTGTCGGCGCGATAGCCGTAGCTGGCACCCAGGCGGCGACCCACCGAGTACAGGCCCGTGACCACCGCCTTGGAGATGAAGTCGTTGTTCTTGGTCGAGGACAGCTCCTCCATCGAGTTGAACTGCTTGTACTGGCCGACCTGCACGAACTGTCGCTTGTCGCCGAAGCCGTACTTGATGTTGGCGTCGAGCCACTTGCCGTCGTTGGAGGCGTCGTAGCCGAGCACCCAGTCGACGTTGCCCGGCCCCTTGCCCTTGAGGACCAGCTCGGCGCGGCGCAGTTCGAAGTCGGTGTCGTCGCCGTCGCCCGGGTCCGCGTCGAGGTCGAAACCATCGCTGTCGTACCAGGCACCGTCCGTCTGCACGAGGCCTTCGAAACTCACCTTGGAGCCGCCGATCTCGTCAATGTCGACGGCGGCGTGCGCGGCAGGCGCCAGCGAGGCGAGCAGGGCGATGGAGAGGAGGGTGGGGGAAACGTTCATGGCGGTGCCGTCGAAGTGGAGAAAGAATGCGCGCAGCCTATGTAAAGAAAGTGACGAATGTATGACAGCACTGTCTTATTTCATCTGTTTTTCCGAAATATGTCGGCACCGTGTAAAGCGCCTTAAATCCTTTTGAATCATGGGGTTGGCGGCCATTCGTGGGAGCGGGACCTGTGTTGCGGGGCGGCCGCGGGGGCTTCCCCGGCTGTGCAATTCCGTTACCAGGCAGATGCCGCTGTCATGTGTCAGTTGTCTGACAGACCCGGTGCCTGGCCGTCCGGTCGGGGCGACACGCTCAGCCGGTCCTGCCGTGTCATGCCTGCAGGCCCGCTCTCGAAGCCGGCCACCTGCAGCGCGAGTCGACCGGCCGGGACCTCGCTGCTGGCCGCGCTGTCGATGACGAGCGCCCCGTCGCCGTCGATCACGACGCGGGATTCGATGCGGTCGATGCCGGTGGGCAGGGGGACGGTGACGCGCAGCTCGGCCACTGCGTGCGTTCCACTGCACGCGATCGGGCCTTCGAGACGGAGCGGTCCGGTCGGGGGACCGTCCTGCGTGTCCTCCCGTCCCAGCGGCAGCTCGATGAACAGCTGCCCGCCTGCCTCGTCGCAGCGACCGTCGCGGAACACGAGGTCGGCCTGTTGCAGGCCCAACTGGAAACGCAGCGGCGTCGACGTGCCGGTGAAGGGGACCTGTCCGTTCGCATCACGCAGGCCGCGGGCGCGGCCCTGGAGGAGGGTGGCGGTGAAGGCATCGCTCTCGAGTCGCCAGTGCCGCTCCCCGAGCAGTATCGGGAGCGGCGACAGGGCCACGTCCACGGTCGTGGAGCCGGCTCCGCCCCAGGCCAGGCCGCGCAGCCGGCCGCTCCATGCGTGGCCGCTGGCCTCGCGCAAGGCGAGCGTGGACCTGCCCTGGACCGCCGGAGCGATGAGCAGTTGCAAGGGCACCATGAACGCAAGCGCGATGGCGAAGACGAGGCCGAACAGGGCCAGCAGGCGTCGATTGCCCATGGCGCTACTCCTTCCGGTCCCCGCCCGCGGCGCCGGGGTTCGCGGGCAGGTCGAAGCGGGCTGACACGCCGGACTCCCGCCGTTCGACGTGCAGCACCCCCGGGTCGACCCGGTGCACCTCGCGCAAGGCGTCCAGCCAGGCGAACAGCTGGGTGGCCGGCACCTCATCGACCTGGATGTCCAGCCGCCCCGTTTCGGAGCCGGGCGACGTGCGGATGGCGATGCCGGCCGCCCGGGCGCTTGCCCGCACGGCCTCCAGGGTGATGGTGCCGCGCGGCGCGTCGTTGCGCAGCCGTGCCAGTGCGTCGGCCTGTTGCCGCACCAGGACGACGTCCGCGGCGGCGCGGTCGTAGTCCTGCAGCGTCCGGTTCGCAAGCAGGCGCAGGGGCACCAGCATCCCGTACCAGTAGGCGAAGGCGGCGAGCATGAGGCACATGGTGCCCAGCAGCCATTGCTCGCGGCGGTCCCGCGAATGCCACCAGGCACGGATCGCCTGCACGGCGCTCATGGAGCGGTCCCTTCGGCCGCCAGGGCGATCCGGCTGGAGTACCCGCCCGGCGAGGCGCGCGAATCTTCGACCGTCATCGATATCGACTGCCCGGCCAGTTGCGCGGCGAGGGCATCGAGGTCGTCGGGACCGCCATGGGCGACGGTGGCACCGGCGTCGCCGGCCCCGTCCATGTCCAGGCGCTCCAGGTGCAGGCCGGGCACCTGGGTGACGGCCGCGGACACGGCGGCGAGCATGGGCGCAGCGGCGGCACCGCGGCCGGTCCCGGCATCGAGTGCCGCCTGCAGGGCGAGGGCGGGGGCCCCGGTCGGGACGTCACCGAGCACTCGTCCCGCGGTCTCCCTGGCTTCGGCCTGCAGGGACGTGGCGGCCAGCGCATGACGCGCCGCGTCCGTCGCCGTGACCAGCAACGGGGACAGCAGCAGGAGGCCCGCGAGCCAGGCCGTTCGCCGCCATGTCTCCCGGGCACCCGCCCGGTCACGGATGCGCGCGAAGCGGTGTTGGAGCAGGTCGACGGCGTTGTCCCGCAGGCCGGCGACGAATGCGTCGTCGGTGGCCTTGTCGGCGCTCGGATCATGGGAAGGGGCTTCCAACAGCGTCCGTGCGAGCTCGGGTTCGGCCGAGAACGCCAGGCGGGGGCCGCGTACCAGCCAGTGGCCCTCCCATTCCAGTGCCCGCACGTCCTCGTCGGTCGTCCCGGTGCCGGGGCGGGCGGCCGGCACCAGCATGTAGTCGGGCACGACTGCGTCGGGGACCAGTCCCATCGCCGCCGCGGCATCCAGCCAGAGCTGGAGCTCGGAGGACGCCACGACCAGTACCTGCCGCAGGGGCTCGCCGTCGCGGCGGGGCGCCAGCACGACGTGGAGTGCGTCGCCCGTGTCCGCGCTGTGGGCCTCCACCCGATGGCGCGCCACCGCGGCGGCCTGCGCTTCGCTGCGCGCGTCGATGTCCAGCCACAGGCTGCGCACGCAACTGCCGGGTATGGCCAGGACGCAATGCCCGCCCGCGGGGACGTCGGCGGGGTCGCCCGCGCGCAGGCGCTGGCGCGAGCGCACGCGACCGGTGCCGTCGATGCACAGCAGCAGGGCGTGGCCCTGCAGGGGGGAAAGCACCGCAAGATGCTTCGTCGTCGTGGTCGGCGTCATTCGTCGGGTGTCCATCGGCGCGCCCGCAGGACCAGGTCGCGGTCGCGCCGTTCGAGGAGCTCGCTGAGGACGACCTGGGCGTCGCCGTACTCGACCTCGGCGTGCAAGGCGAAAAAACGGGTCTTCAGTTCGGTCTGCTCGAGCACGGGATTGGGCAGCGCGGCGCCCGCCAGCAGCGGAAGGCTCCAGAACGTGGCCTGGTCGCGCCACCCCCCGGGGGGGCGGCTGGCGATGACCTGGCGGGCGCCGGCCCGGTCCAGGGCGCCCATGCTCAGCATCGACAACAGCGGCGCGTCGCTGGCGGCGAGCATGTTGATGTTGATCGGCGACAGCCCGGCATCGGGCAAGGCGCACACGAAAGGACGCAGGCGCGCATAGGTCGCCGGCGCGTAGTCGCTGATGGCACGCAGTTCGCTCGCTTCCGCCAGCAGGGTCCCGGCGGTGCGCCTTGGCGGCCGCAGGTGGGCGTAGTGCGGGTCCTCCGCGCCCGAGGACGAGGGGACGCCATCATCGTCGATCCAGTCGACGAGCGTGTCCGACAGCTGCAGCGACTCGGCCTCGGTGAAGTCCAGGGCGATCATCAGGGCCCGGTATTGCCGCACGCCCAGTTCGCGGCGCCGCCACTGCCCGGCGGCACCCTCGACCACGCTGTTGAGGTTGAAGCAGGTGGCCGCGTCATTGATGCGCAGCCGCAGCACGCCGCCTTCGCCCTGTTCGATGGGTACGGTCAGGTCCCGACCGTTCCATCCGCTGTCCAGGCTGTCGATGCCCGGGCTGGCCGCGCCCAACCGCGCGATCTCGCGGCGGGCGATGGCCTCCGCGCCCAGCGCGTGCCACTGCGCCTGAGTCACCGCCTGCGTGTTCCGGGTGCGACGCGTGGCGAACCGGATGTCGTCGAGCATGCCGATGATCAGCAGGGTCATCACCGCCACGAGCAGCAGCACCGTGAGCAGTGCGACGCCCCGTTGCCCGCGTGGGGCGCGTTGGCACGCGCGGCTCACGCGCCCCCCGCCGGCAGCATGAACAGCTGCTCGATCTGGCCCAGCCCCGCGATGTCCAGCCGCAGCGCGATCGCTTCCGGCAAGGCGTCGCCGCCTCCCGGCCATCCGCTCAGCCACTCGCCGCGATAGCGATAGCGCAGTGTCGCCGAACGCACCCCGTCGAGCAGGACCTGTGGCGAATCCGTACGGCTTCCGTCGAGCGCGGGCCGGGTGCTGCGCTCGAGCTTCGCATCGACCAGACGGTACTCGACGTACTGCAGCGACGCGCGTGGCTCGCCATCGGGATTGCTCCAGCCCCGACGCACCAGGCCCAGCAGGACGGGCGCACCGGCTTGTCCGCCGACGAATGCGCGTCGGGCGGGCTGGCCGCCCAGGTCGCGGGTACGGCGCGTCGCCGCCTGGCCCAGGTCGGCACGCAGCAGGGCACGCGCGCGCTGGAACTCCGCCATGGCCGCCATGTGTTCGCGCACCACGCCCTGG
>JAUIJO010000080.1 GCA_030431185.1 Gammaproteobacteria bacterium
GCCGGCCACCAGCCCCGCGACGAGGCCCCCGACCAGGCCTTCGATGGTCTTGTTGGGACTGATGCGGGGGGCCAGCTTGTGCTTGCCGAAGGTGCGGCCGGCGAAGTAGGCGCCCGAATCGGCCGCCCACACGATGGCCAGGGCCACGAACAGCCAGCGGTGGCTGTTGGCATCGCCGCCGCCATGGATCCACGCCAGTGCGCACCAGGCGGGCACCAGGCTCAGCGTGCCCGCGGCGAGCTTGATCGCGCGCGCATGCGTGTCGTGGTCGCTGGCGAAGCGGTAGCGGCCCAGCCAGATCAGGGCCAGGAGCCACCACGCCACGCCGAGCACCGACACCAGTTGCAGCAGGACGAAGCTGAAGCCTTCGGCCGAGCGCGACGCCCACACCAGGGCCACCATCAAGGCGAGGTTCGCGGCCAGCAGGACGGCGCGGGCGAGGTTGTCGCCGACATCCGCCAGGTCGAACCATTCCCAGAGGCCGCCGAGGAAGACCACCGCGGCGAGCGCCATGAACCACGGCGTGGGCAGGAGCAGGATGGCCGCGATCGCGAGGGGGGCCATCACCAGGGCGGCGATGAGGCGGGTACGTGTCATTCGGAAGTCTCGGTTCGGGGCACGGCCACCTGGGCGCCGGTCAGGCCGAAGCGGCGCTGGCGGCGCGCGTAGTCGTCCAGGGCGGACTGCAGGGTGGCGGCGTCGAGCTCCGGCCACAGCGCTTCGGTGAACCAGAGCTCGGTGTAGGCCAGTTGCCAGAGCAGGAAGTTGCTGATGCGCAGGTCGCCGCCGGTGCGGATGAACAGGTCCGGTGGCGGCAGGTCCGCGAGGCAGGTGCGGGCATGGACCGCGTGTTCGTCGATGGCATCCGGCGACAGCCGGCCGGCGGCCACGTCGCGGGCCAGCGAGCGGGCGGCCTCGGCGATGTCCCATCGACCGCCGTAACTGGCGGCGATGTTCAGGTGCAGGCGGGTGTTGCGGGCGGTCACGGATTCAGCGTGGGCCATGCGCTGGGCGATCGCGTCGCTGAAGCGCTCGCGTTCCCCGATGAAGCGGACCCGCACGCCGCGTCGGTGCATTTCCTCGACTTCGCGCTCCAGCGCGTTCATGAACAGCTTCATCAATGCCCCGACTTCCTCCTCCGGCCGTCCCCAGTTCTCACTGGAGAAGGCGAACAGGGTCAGGGCCTCGATGCCGCGTTCCAGGCAGAAATCGATGCAGGTGTTGACCGCGCGGGCGCCGGCGCGATGGCCGATCATGCGCGGCCGCCGGCGTCGCTCGGCCCAGCGGCCATTGCCGTCCATGATGACGGCGAGGTGGCGCGGGACGCCGGGGTCGGAGCCGTTGGCGGGTTCGGGCGTCATGCTGTCGACGGACGTTGCCGTCAAACCGCCATGAGTTCCTGTTCCTTGGCCTTGACCACTTCGTCCACGTCCTTGATCGCGTTGTCGGTCAGCTTCTGGATCTCGTCCTCGGCCCGGCGCACGTCGTCCTCGGTGATCTCCTTTTCCTTCAGGAGCTCCTTGACCTGGTGGTTGGCGTCGCGGCGGATGTTGCGGATCGCGACCTTCGCGTCCTCGCCGGTGGCATGGACCACCTTGGACAGCTCGCGGCGGCGCTCTTCGGTCAACGCCGGCAGGTTGATGCGGATGACGGTGCCGGCCGTGTTCGGCGTCAGGCCCAGGTCGGAATTGATGATCGCCTTCTCGACGGCCGCCACCATGGGCTTCTCCCACGGGGTGATCGTCAGGGAGCGCGCGTCGGTCACCGCGACGCTGGCGACCTGGGTCAACGGCATGTCGGAGCCGTAGTAGTTCACCTTCAGCCCGTCCACGAGGGCGGTCGAGGCCCGGCCGGTGCGCACCTTGGTGAGGTCCTGCCTGAGCGCTTCCACGCTCTTGTTCATGCGGGTCTTGGCGTCTTGGTTGATCTCGTTGAGCATCGCCGGCTCCGGTCCTGTGTCGGTAACCGCCGGATTATATGCGATGCCGGGCCGAAGGCCGCGGCGGCGGCGGCGCTTCCTGCATCGAGGTTCAGTCGACGGGTTGCCCGTGGGGCGCGCGGACGTGCCGGTCGTGCTCGCATGCCAGGCCGTGTTCGACCTGCAGGGTGGGGTGGTTGATGCCGAACCGGCGGTCCAGTTCGCGGTTGAGACGGTCGATGAAGCCGTCGTGGTCGTCGTCCGGTGGCCGCACCAGATGCGCCGTCATGGCGATCTCGCCGGCGCCCAGCGACCAGATGTGCAGGTGGTGCACCGCGCTCACGCCCGGCTGCTGCGCGATGAAACGCTGCACCTCGTTCTGGTCGATGCTGGGCGGCACCGCGTCCATGGCTGCGTTGAAGCTCAGGCGCAGGAGGCCGAAGGCGCTGTAGGCCACCACGCCGCCGATGAGCAGGGCCGTGGCCGGGTCCAGCCACGCCCATCCCGTCCAGGCCATGCCCAGTCCGGCCAGGACGGCGGCCAACGACACGGCCGCATCGGCCATGAGGTGGAGGAACGCGCCGCGCCGGTTGAGGTCGTGGTCGTGGCCGTCCCGGACCAGCCACGCGCCCCCCAGGTTGACCGCGATGCCGATCGCCGCGACCACGATGACGGTCATCGCGGGGATTTCGGGCGGCTGGCTGAAACGGCGGACCGCTTCCCACGCGAGGGCGCCGGAGAACGCCACCAGCAGCAAGGCGTTGGCCAGCGGCGACAGCAGGGTGGCGCGCCGCCAGCCATAGGTGTGGCGTTCGGTGGGTTGCCGGCGAGCCAATACCGCGGCGGCCCAGGCCAGGCCCAGCCCCAGCACGTCGCCCAGGTTGTGCAGCGCGTCCGAGAGCAGCGCCAGCGAGTTGATGGCGAAGCCGTACCCCGCCTCCAGGACGGTGTACGCCAGGTTGATCAGGGTGACCGCGGCGAACGCGCGGGTGCCATCGTGGTTGTGGTGGTGTCCATGCATGGGGCGATCCTCCCATGTTGGTGACGGGGACACTATTACAGGCGGCCAGCCACGGGCCGCGGCGGCTCAGTCCCGGCCGCTGACCAGGGTGCCGATGTCCTCGCCCTGCAGGATCCGCAGCAGCATGCCGGGCTGGCTCATGTCGAAGATGCGCAGCGGGAGGCCGCTGTCGCGGCACAGCGCGAAGGCCGCGGTATCCATCACCTGCAGGTCGCGCTGCAACACCTGGTCGTAGGTCAGGGTCTCGTAACGCACCGCGTCGGCGTGCTTCTTGGGATCCTTGTCGTAGACCCCGTCCACCTTGGTCGCCTTCAGCAGCAGGTCGGCGCCGATCTCGATGGCGCGCAGCGCGGCGCCCGAATCGGTGGTGAAGAAGGGATTGCCGGTGCCGGCCGCGAAGATCACCAGCCGGCCCTTCTCGAGGTGGCGGATCGCCCGCCGGCGGATGTAGTCCTCGCAGACATCGTTGATCTTCAGCGCGCTCATCACCCGCGCCTTGCCGCCCAGCTTCTCCAGGGCGTCCTGCATGGCCAGGGCATTGATGACGGTCGCCAGCATGCCCATGTGGTCGCCGGTCACCCGCTCCATGCCGGAGGCGGCCAGGCCGGCCCCGCGGAAGATGTTGCCGCCGCCGATCACCAGCGCGACCTCGGCCCCGGCCTGCTGGGCCTCGATCACCTCGCGTGCCAGGCGGCCGATCATCTTGGGGTCGATGCCGTAGTCCTCGTCTCCCATCAGGGCCTCGCCGGAAAGTTTCAACAGGACGCGGCGGTGGGCGAGTGGGGACATGGAGGTCTCGATGGTGGGTAAGCACGAGGATTCTAGCCGAGGTAGGGGGGCGCGCACGAGATGCGTTGTCAGGGATGTGCCAGGACGGCCGCCGCCAGGGTCTGCCCGCCAAGTGGGGGATGCGGATCGGCACGGCGGTCCTGGACAGGCGGCATCCGGCCGGGGCGACGGGCTATCCTTCCAGGGGGCCGGGCGCCGGGTCGGCGGCCTTTCCATGGAGGCGTGAACAGGCATGATCCAATTCAGCGGGGCTCGCGCGGGGCGCTCGGCCTGCCCGGCCGCGGCGCGGTCGGCTTGAGCGGGCGGTCGGACCCGCAGGGCGGGGCGAGTGGCGCGCCGGATGGCTTCGATGCCTTCGTCCGCGACCAGCGCAAGGTGCTCGTGGGGTACCTGTGCCGGCGGATTCCCGAGGAGGATGCCAAGGACGTGGCGCAGGAGGCGCTGGTGAGACTGATGCGCTATCGCGGCCTGCCGGAAGACCAGCTCCGCCGCCTGATGTACCGGATCGCGGGCAATGCACTGCTCGACAGGGGGCGAAGGATGGCGACCAGCGTGGACGCCCGGGCGCAGGTGAGCCTGTCCGAACAACACGACTGGCTGCCTTCGGGCGAGCCCAGCCACGAACAACGCGTGGACACGCAACAGCAGTTGGCCCGCATGCGCGACCTGATCCTGCAACTGCCGGATCGCTGTCGCGAGGTCTACCTGCTCAATCGAATGGAAGGCATGAGTTACACACAGATCGCGGAACGCTGCGGCATCTCCGTCAAGGCCGTCGAGAAACATGTCAGTCGCGCTCTGAAGGGCTTGCGCGAAGGCATGTTGCCGGATGAAAGCGCGGTGTCGCGGGGAGGCGGCCGATGAGCGGCGCGGTCATGGATCCCCACGACGTCGCGGCCGAGTGGCTGGCGCGACTGGAGTCGCCCGAGTGCACGCCGGCCGAGCGCGCGGCCTTCGAAGACTGGTTGGCGGCGTCGGAACGCAACATCGGCGTCTACCTCGAGGCCGAGCGCCTGCATGCGATGGCCGCCGCCCTGCGGGCCGATCCCGCCCTACGCGCCGCCCTCCCGGTCGCGCCGGTGGCGCGCCAGCCAGGCCCGCGGCGGGTGCCCGCGCGGCGCTGGACGTGGGCACTGGCGGCGAGCCTGGTGCTGGCCGTGGGGGTGCTGGGCTGGATGCGCCTGCAGCCGGCGCCGGTCGCGTCGGCGACCTACGCGACCGCGGTGGGCGAGACCCGCGAGGTCGTCCTCGAGGACGGTACGCGCATGACCCTCGACACCGGCACCGCGGTGGTCACGGCGTTCGGCCGCGACGCGCGGCAGGTCGAACTGCTGCGGGGACGCGTGCGCTTCCAGGTCGGCGAGGACGCCTCGCGTCCCTTCCAGGTGCTGGCGGCCTCCAGCACCATCCGCGACATCGGCACGACCTTCCAGGTCACCCGTCGCGGCGATGACGTCGACGTCGGCCTGGTCGAAGGCCGGGTCGACGTGAGTCGCCGGGATGATGCCGCGACGGTGCGCCTGGCGCCGGGCGAACGCGTCCGGGTCGACGCGCAGGGACGTTTCTCCGCGGTGCAGGCCCTGGACCTGCCGATGGCCGAGGGCTGGCCGCGCGGCGAACTGGTGTTCCACGATCGCCGCCTGGAGGACCTGGTCCTCGAGATGAACCGCTATTCCCACCGGCCGCTGCGGCTGGGGGATCCCTCGCTGGCGGGCCTGTCGGTCAGCGGCGTCTTCCGCGCCGATGCCCAGGACGAGCTCGTCGCGGCCCTGCGCGAAGGCTGGGGCGTGTCCGCGGAGGACCAGGGCGACGCCGTCGTGCTGAGGGCAGGGCCCCGCTGAACGGTCGGGAATATCCCGGCGTCACGCTTGCCCGGGCCGGGGGCGGTTCCGACGCTCCATTGCGTTGCGCTTCACGGGCCGCGCCCCTTAATGTTAAGGGATGGTGACGGTTCTCTCCGCTTGGCGACGGTCCAGCCTGGTCCTCGCGATGAGCGGGTTGCTGGCGATGCCTGCATTGGGCTGGGCACGGGACGCACCGCCCGGGCGCCCGCTCGACCTGCCGGCGGGCACGCTTGACGCGGCATTGAAGCAACTTGCGCTGCAAGAGGGCCTGCAGGTGCTGTACCCACCCGCCCTCGTCCGCGGTCGGCGGGCGCCCGCGCTGCAGGGGCGGATGGACGTGGAACAGGCCCTGCGCTACCTGCTCGAAGGCAGCGGACTGCGGGCGGTCAGGAGCGGCCCCGGCACCTACGTACTGCGCGCGGCCCCCGCAGCGCCGGCGCGACCGGCCGCCGCCCCCGAACCTGCCCCGCCTGCCCGCCAGCGGCCCGTCGACATGGCGCGCCTGGAAGTGATCGGTTCGCGGATCCCCAGGGTCGACATCGACGCGGTGACGACTTCGCCGATGACGCTGATCGGGCGCGAGGAGATCGAGGCCAGCGGCTACCAGACGCTGTTCGAACTGCTGCGGTTCCAGCCGGGGATGACCGGCCACCATCCGGTCGCGGTGGCGGCCGACGGCGGCCCCAATTTCCAGCAGCCCTTCAACATCGCCGCGACCACCAGCCTCAATGCGCTCGGGCCGCGCGCCACCCTGTTCCTGGTGGACGGCCGGCGCGTCGCCAACTACGGCCTCACCTCCTCGGAGCTGGGAGGGCTGACCGACCTGGACGTGATCCCGCTGAGCCTGGTCGAGCGCGTCGAGATCCTGCGTGGCGGCGCCTCGGCGATCTATGGCGCCGACGCGATGGCCGGCGTGGTCAACATCATCCTGCGCAAGCAGCAGGACGGCGGTGAACTGATCGCGCGCCACGGCCAGTCGGGCGAGGGCGACGCGCAGGAGCAGCGCGTGTCGCTCAGCCATGGCTTCGCGACCCCGCGCGGCGGCAATGGCCTGGTGGCGGTGGACTGGTTCGACCGCGACGCCCTGGCCGGCGACAGTCGCGACTGGCACAGCTACGACCACAGCCGCCATGGCCTGCCGGATTGGCGGATCCCGCTGGGGTATCGCGACGCCGACCTGCGCCTGGTGCGACTGCAGTGCGGGAATGCACCGCCGGAGATCGCCTCGACCTGCCTGTTCGATCCGGCCCGGTACGTCAGCCTGCAGCCCGAAAGCCAGCGCACGTCGCTGTACGGTGCGCTCACCGAGCCCGTGTGGGAGGGCACCACGTTCACGCTCGACCTGCGCTACAGCGAGGCGCGACAGGCCCTGCGGAATCCGCCATTCCGGGCGCGGGTGACGCTGCCTCCGGGGCATCCCGACAGTCTGCCCGGCGGTTCCCTCGACTACGCCTATTTCGAGCTGGGCCCGGTCCGCAACCGCAACCGCAACCACAGCTTCGATGGCACCGCCTCGATGAGCGGCTGGGTAGGGGCCTGGACGTGGGACGTCGCCCTGTCGCACCACACCAATGTGGTCGAAAGCCGCATCGACGGCCTCGTCAGCACCGAGGGCGTGGAACAGTCGGTGGTCGTGGACCGTTACCGCTTCGATGGCACGCCCAATCCGCCGTCGCTGCTGGACAGGGTGTCGCCCACCTTCGCGCTGGACGGTCGCGCGCAGGTGGACCAGCTGTCGCTGGGCGTCGAAGGGCCGGTGTTCGCGCTGCCCGGGGGTGAAGCGCGCCTCGCCACCGGCCTGGAAGCCACGCGCAACCGGCTCGTCCATGAACCCGACGCCCGGCTGCTGCAGGACGACCTCGCCCTGGGCACGCCCAAGCGGGCGCTCGACAGCACGCGCGATGGCGGGGCGGTCTACGCGGAGATGGTGTTGCCGCTGCGCAAGGGCCTGGAGGCCGAACTGGCGGTGCGCTACGACCGGCAGCAGGGCTACGACAGCCGCTTTTCGCCGCGCCTGGGCCTCAAGTGGTCGCCCTGGCGATCGCTGACCCTTCGCGCGACCGCGGCCACGGGCTATCGGGCGCCATCGCTGTTCGAGCTGCGGCGCCCCAACGTGTTCGAAGGCCAGACTTTCGTGCGCAAGGTGCCCGTGGTCGGCGACTGCGCCGTGGAATTCGCGATCGACCGCGACCTGGCCTACTGCCTGGTCGACGTGGGCGCCTTCGAGAACCCGGACCTGGAGCCGGAGACCTCGCGCAGCCATACGCTGGGGTTCGTCTGGGCGCCCTCGGCCGACTTCAGCCTGAGTTTCGACCAGTTCCGCATCCGTCGCGACAACGAGATCCTGGCGGGCAACGCCTTCGATGACGTCGATGCCTTCCCGGACTCGCTGCGTCGCGATGCCCTGGGGCGCCTGGTGGCGATCGACAGCTACTTCGCGAACACCGGGCGCACCGACGTGCGCGGCTGGGAGGCGGAAATGCGCTCGCAGCTCGATGCCGGCGATGCCGGGCGTTTCGCCCTGCTGGTGTCGGCGCACCACACCGCCAGCATCGAACGGCAAAGCTGGGCAAGCGCGCCGCGGCTGGACAGCGCGGGCTACGACGCGCCCAACACGCAGCTGCTCGCCTCGCTGCAGTGGCTGCGAGGCGACTGGGCGACCACGCTTGGCCTGCGTGCCCGCGGACCCTTCCATGTCACCGGCACCGACCTCGCGTGCCCGGACTACAACGGCGACCGCTGCGAGACGCCGGGCCGCGGCGTGCTGGACTTCGACATCGCCTACGGCGGCTTCCCCAACCTCAGGCTGGGCCTGAACGTACGCGACCTGGCCGACCGGGACCCGGTCAACTACGACACGCGGCAGGACGGCTACAACGTCGCCTTCGATGATCCCCGCGGTCGCTTCTTCCTGCTGAGCGCGCGCTACCGGTTCTGACGGCGAGCCGGGACCCGGCGGCCTTCCAACGCAGCGCGCGGCCGCGACTCGTCCGCGATCCCGCATGCGTGCTTCGTCCCCGGGGTAGGGGGCGGCACGCCCACTGCGTTGAACGTCCTGCCGCCCAAGAGGGGCCGGCGCAGGTCTCCGCATGCGGCAAGGGTCCACGTGCCGCGCGACTGCCTGCCTTTCCATCTGACAGGGGAGTACGGATTTGAAGCAGTACAGCAGGGATTTCTCGACCGCCCCGCGCGGCCAGGTACGTTCGGTGCTTTCGTCGGCGATCGTCGCCGCGTTGTTGCTGGGAAGCGCCGGCGTTGCCGCCGCGCAGGATGCAGCGGGCTACCAGGAGGAAGGCCGCGTCGGCGATGCCGGCAGCTGGCAGAGCGATGAGTTCAAGGCGGACTGGGGGCTCGCGGCGATCGGTGCCGACCACGCCTACGCGCGTGGCCTCACCGGCCGCGGGATCCGCCTGGGCGTGTTCGACAGCGGCGCCGACCAGCGCCATGGCGACTTCGCCGGCAAGGACCACCGCTCGATCCACATGGCCGACCCCGGCTGCACCACCGAGGCGGTGCTCGCCGGCCCCGACGCCTGCTTCAGCAGCGATGGCGACCGCGCGCAGATCGAAGTGCTGCTGTACACCGAGGCCGACCGCGAGCTGGTCGACCTGCTGATCCAGTTCGGCTGGCTGGTGCCGGATGCGGACCAGATCCTCGAGGGGCTGGCCGGGGTCTCCTACAACACCCACGGCACGCACGTCGCCGGCACCATGCTGGCCAACCGCGACGGCAGCGGCACCCATGGCGTGGCCTTCGGTTCCGACCTCACCACGGCCCGCCTGTTCGGCAACAGCTACCAGGACGTGACTTCGCTGCTGTCGGACATCTTCGGCGTCGATTTCGGAGGCACCCACCTGGGCATCGGCCCCGGCGGCGAGGCGGTCGATTCGATGTACGGGCAGATGGCCGCGCAGGGCGTGCGCGCGATCAACCACAGCTGGGGCCTGGCCACCGAGCCGACCACGGTCGAGGACATGGATGCGCTCTACGGCTCCGAAGGCGCGGCCGAGTACCTGTCCACCTACACCAACGCCTCGCTGCGCGACGGCATGCTGCAGGTCTGGGCGGCGGGCAATGGGTCGGGCGACATCGCCGGGCTGTACGCCACGTTGCCGCGCTGGGTGCCCGAAGCCGAGAAGTACTGGCTGAGCGTGGTCAACATCAACCAGGGCGGCGGCATCGACGGCAGTTCGAGCATCTGCGGCCAGACGATGGACTGGTGCGTCGCGGCGCCGGGTACCGACATCACCTCCACGGTCATCGGGGGCGACACCGGGATCGAACTGCGCTACGACGCCGATGGCAACGTCATCGGCTTCGAGCCCACCGACGAAGACCCGCGGTTCGGGTACGGCGACCTGACCGGCACCTCGATGGCGACCCCCCACGTCACCGGCGCGCTGGCGCTGCTGATGGAGCGCTTCCCGTACCTGGACAACCCGCAGGTCCGCGACGTCCTGCTGACCACCGCGACCGACCTTGGCGCGAAGGGCGTCGACGAGATCTACGGCTGGGGGCTGATCGACCTCAAGAAGGCGATCGATGGCCCGGGCATGCTGCGCGTCGATACCGACGTCGAGATGAACGTGTTCGCCGGCGGCGAGAAGGTCTGGGACGGTCCGGCCTGGGACGACTGGCGCAACGACATCAGCGGTCCGGGGCGGCTGACCAAGTCCGGCATCGGCTGGCTGCGCCTGAGCGGCGACAACAGCTTCGCCGGCCTGAGCGTCGAGGACGGCGTGCTCGAACTCGATGGCGACAATGCACTGGGCGGCGCGGCCGAGGTCGATGGGGGGTTCTTCGTCCTCAACGGCACCCTGCGCGACACCGACCTGGTGGTCAACGATGGCCTGGCCAGCATCCAGGGCACGGTCACCGGCGGCCTGACCACGGTCGGCGTCGACGGACGCCTGCACGGCACGGGCGTGCTCGGTGACACGCGCGTGGAGGGCACGATCGCCCCCGGCAACTCGATCGGCACCCTCCACGTCGACGGCGACTACACCCAGGTGGCCGGCTCCGTGTTCGAAGCCGAGATCCAGGCCCCCGATGGCGCCGACCTGATCGACGTCAGTGGCCACGCCGACCTGCAGGGCGGCACCGTCCGGCTGCTGCGCGGACCCGGCGACTACCTGCTCGGGCAGCAGTACGACCTCCTGAGTGCCGCGGGCGGCATCACCGGCGCGTTCGATACCCTGGATGCCAGCGCCATCTCGCCGTTCCTCTCGTTCTCGTTCTCCTACCTGGACGACCGCGTCGCGCTCGACGTCCTGCGCGGCCAGTTGCTCGCCGACGCGGCCGGCACCCGCAACCAGCGCGCCGTGGGCGCGGCCGTCGACGGCCTGGCCTTCGACCAGGCACTCGCGCAACGGCTGACCCAGCTGTTCCCGGCGCAGGCGATGGATGCGCTGGACCAGCTGAGCGGCGAGCTGCACGCCAGCGCCCGTTCGGTGATGGTCGATGGCCAGCGCCAGCTTCGCGACAGCGCGCTCGCGCGGGCGGCCGCGGGGCAGGGCGCTTTCGCGCACCAGGACGAGGCCGGGTCCTCGGCCTGGGTCCAGGCGTCCCGCGACGGCGGCACCCTGGAGGGCGACGGCAACGCGGCCCGCGTCGAGTACAGCGGCAACACCACGCTGGTCGGCTACGACTATCGGTTCGACAACGGCCTGCGCCTGGGCGTCATGGGCGGTACCGGTCGCACCGACCTCAACGCCCGCGACCGCGCCAGCAAGGGCGACCTGACCGGCTATCGCGTCGGCGTCTACGCGGGCAAGGCCTGGGGCGGCCTCGGCGTCCGCGGCGGCGTCACCCACGACAGCAGCGAAGTCGACGTGCGCCGCAACATCGCGTTCCCGGGCCTCGTCGATGCCACCTGGGCGGAGTACGACGCGAGCAGCACCCAGGCCTTCGTCGAGGCCGGCTACCGCTTCGGGAAGGGCGCGTGGGAGATCGAGCCCTACCTGCAGTACGCCCATGTCAGCGTCGATGCCGACGGCTTCCGGGAGCAGGGCGGTGCGACCGCGCTACGCGGCGAGTCGGCCGATGGCGACGTCGACCTGGGTACGGCCGGGCTGCGCTTCAACGTCAACCTCAAGGCCGCGCACCAGGCCCAGAGCTGGCTGAGCCTGCGCGGCGGCATCGGCTACCGCGATGCCAGTGGCGACCTGCTGCCGACCACCCGCATGGCCTGGGACACTGGTGACGCGTTCGTGGTGGCCGGCGCCCCGCTGGCCGACGACGCGACCGTGGCCGAACTGGGCCTGGCCGCGCGCTTGGGCGACAACAGCCTGTTGGAGTTCGGCTACAGCGGCCAGTACGGCGACGATGCGGATGCCCACGGGCTGAACGCGCGCTATTCGTTGCAGTTCTGACCGTCGAAGCCGACAGACGCCGGGCACATGCCCGTGCCCGGCGTCTTCTGGCACCTGGGCGGCCGTGCGTCCTTCGCCGTGGCCGCGATCCAAGGTGGGTATCGCCTTCGGCTCGACCCACCCTACAGGCCGACTGCCGCGTAGCCCGGGTAAGCGAAGCGCACCCGGGGCCCAGACAGGAAGGAAACGTCAAAGGCTTTCGCCCGCTGCGCGTGCGAGTCCCTTTTGTCTTGTCAAAAGGAACCAGAACCGCCGGCTCCATCGGCCGCCGGTCCGGCTTCGCCGCACCGGTTCCCTGTGCGCCTCGGTCGCGGCGGCA
>JAUIJO010000322.1 GCA_030431185.1 Gammaproteobacteria bacterium
CGCGCTACCCATCCTACGAGGGGCATGGGATCGCGAGCCAACCGCAAAGGCGACTCGCCCCGTAGCCCGGGTAAGCGAAGGGCACCCCCGAGCGTTGGAAGCAAGGGCTGGATTCCAGCGTTCGCCGGGATGACGGCGCGGGGAAGGACGGACAAATGGCGATGAACGAGAAGCATCGCCCCCCGGCTCCTGCCTGCTCCGCCCCGGTCGCGCCCAGCGTGGCGACCTGGGCGTCCGCAGGCCGTCCGGGGCAGCCGTGCGCGATTCTCCGTTCGGCCAGGAGAGGAACCAAAGAAAAAGCCGCGGATCGCTCCGCGGCTTCTTCGTGTCCGGCGAGGGACGGGCAGGGTCAGGCGAGGCCGGCCTGCTTCATCACTTCGGCGGCGTAGTCCTCGACCACCTTCTCGATGCCTTCGCCGACGGCGAGGCGCTCGAACTTCACCACCTCGGCGCCGGCGGCCTTCAGCACGGCCTCGACGTTCTGGTTGGTGTCCAGCACGTAGGGCTGGCCGTACAGGGTGACTTCGTTGACGATCTTGGCGATCTTGCCGCCGATGATCTTCTCCAGGATGTCGGCCGGCTTGGACTTGTCCTTCTCGGACATCTTGGCCAGCTCGATTTCCTTCTCCTTCTCGATGAAGTCGGCCGGCACGTCGGATGCCTTCACGTGCGGGGGGTTCATCGCGGCGATGTGCATCGCCAGGCCGCGCGCCAGGTCGGCGTCGCCGCCCTGCAGCTCGACCAGCACGCCGATCCGGCCGCCGTGGACGTAGGCCGCGACGGTGTTGTCGGTGTCGATGCGGACCATGCGGCGCAGCTGCACGTTCTCGCCGACCTTGGCGATCAGTTCGGCGCGGATCTCCTCAACGGTCTTGCCGTCGACGGCGGTGCCCTTCAGGGCCTCGATGTCGTTGGCGTCGAGCGCGGCGTTCGCGACCAGGTCGGTGAAGGCGACGAAGTTCTCGTCCTTGGCGACGAAGTCGGTCTCGGAGTTGACCTCGACCAGCACGGCCTTGCCGTCGGCCTGGGCCATCGCGACACGGCCTTCCGCGGCGACGCGGCCGGCCTTCTTGTCGGCCTTGGCCAGGCCCGACTTGCGCAGGTGCTCGGCGGCGGCGTCGATGTCGCCGTTGGTCTCGGTCAGCGCTTTCTTGCACTCCATCATGCCGGCGCCGGTGCGCTCGCGCAGTTCCTTGACGAGGGATGCGGTGATTTCAGCCATGGGGGTACCTCAAATGGGGTTGGGTCGCGGTGCGACTTGCAGGCGACGCCCGGCCAGGCAGGCGCGGGCGTGAGCCGGTGATCCATCCCGCCGGGAAGGGCGGGAGATTGCAGCCACGCAGTATCGCGTGGCTGCATGACGCCTGCCTTACTCGGCAGCCGGTGCCTCGGAGGCTTCGGCGGCCGGTGCGTCCTCGGCCTTGGCGGCGGCCTTCTTGGCCGGGGCCTTGCGGGCCGGCTTCTTGCCTTCGCCTTCGCCTTCGGCGGCGAAGTCTTCCTCGCGGACCGAAGCCGGCGTCGGCGCGGCGGCCTTGCCTTCCAGCACGGCGTCGGCGGCGGCGCGCGCATACAGCTGCACGGCACGGATGGCGTCGTCGTTGCCCGGGATGGCGTAGTCGACCAGTTCCGGGTTGTAGTTGGTGTCGACCACCGCGATCACCGGGATGCCGAGCTTCTTGGCTTCCTTGATGGCGATGTCTTCGTGGCCGATGTCGATGACGAACAGGGCGTCCGGCAGGCGGTTCATCTCCTTGATGCCGCCCAGCGAGGCCTCCAGCTTGTCGCGCTCGCGGCGCAGGCCCAGCACTTCGTGCTTGACCAGCTTCTCGAAGGTGCCGTCGGTCTCGGCCGCTTCGAGCTCCTTGAGGCGGGCGACGGACTGCTTGACGGTGCGGAAGTTGGTCAGGGTGCCGCCCAGCCAGCGCTGGTTCATGTACGGCATGCCGCAACGCTCGGCTTCTTCCTTGATCGACTCGCGCGCGGAGCGCTTGGTGCCGAGGAACAGGATCATGCCGCGCTTCTGGGCGATGCCCGAGATGAAGTTCATCGCATCATTGAACAGCGGAACGGTCTTCTCGAGGTTGATGATGTGGATCTTGCCGCGGGCGCCGAAGATGTACGGGCCCATCTTCGGGTTCCAGTAACGGGTCTGGTGGCCGAAATGGACGCCGGCTTCCAGCATCTGGCGCATGGTGATCTGGGGCATTGCGTGTAACTCCAAGGCAGTGGAACCCGGCCGCCGGTAGGGTGTGGCGGCTGCCTCGCCGGAGGGCG
>JAUIJO010000323.1 GCA_030431185.1 Gammaproteobacteria bacterium
ACCTTCGTCCAGGACGGCGAGGAGTACGACGTCGTCCTGCAGGCCGACAAGCCCGCGCGGGCGACGCCGGCCGACCTGCAGGCGATCCAGGTCCGGGCGCGCAACGGCGAACTGGTGCCGCTGTCGAACCTCGTCAGCCTGACCGAGCTGGCCGAGGCGGGCAGCCTCAACCGCTTCAACCGCCTGCGCGCGATCACCATCAGCGCCGGCCTGGCCGATGGCTATCGTCTCGGCGACGCCATCGCCTGGCTCAACCAGGTCGTGCAGGAAGAGCTGCCCGAGCAGGCGCAGATCGACTGGAAGGGCGAATCGCGCGAGTTCCAGAAGGCGGGCAGCGCGGTGTTGCTGACCTTCGTGCTGGCGCTCCTGATCGTCTACCTGGTGCTGGCGGCGCAGTTCGAGAGCTTCATCCATCCCTTCGTGATCATGCTGACGGTCCCCCTCGGCGTGCTGGGCGCATTGCTCGGCCTGTTGATCACGGGGGGCACGCTCAACCTCTTCAGCCAGATCGGCATCGTCATGCTGGTCGGCCTGGCGGCGAAGAACGGCATCCTGATCGTCGAGTTCGCGAACCAGTTGCGCGATGCCGGCCGGAGCATCCACGAGGCGATCGTGGAGGCGTCGGCGGTGCGGCTGCGGCCGATCCTGATGACGTCGATCGCCACCGTCGCCGGCGCGCTGCCCCTGGTGCTCGCCGGTGGCCCGGGCTCGGCCAGCCGCGCGACGATCGGCGTGGTGGTGATCTTCGGCGTGTCGTTCTCGACCCTGCTGTCGCTGTTCATCGTGCCCGTGTTCTACGTGCTGCTGGCCAAGTACACCCGGTCGCCGGATGCGGTGAAGCACGAACTGGAGAAGCTCGAATCCAGTACCCCGGAGGCCGGCGGCCTGGCCTGAGGGCGCGGCTTGCGTGCCCGCCGCGTGCCCTCGACACTGGAGGTCCGTGGAGGAGGGCGCGCGGCGCGCGCAGGTGGAGGAGACTTGATGGATGCCACGCAGGGATGGACGGCGCCGCGAGGCGAGGGGTTCGTGCTGCGGCCCTGGCGCGCGGGTGACCTGGATGCGCTGGTCCGGCACGCCGACGACGAACAGGTCTCGCGCGCGGTGGGGGATCGCTTCCCGCATCCGTACACGCACGAGGACGGCGAGCGCTTCCTGTCCGGGGCGGTCGTCGACCTCCGGCTGCCCGTGCTCGCGGTCGAGGTCGACGGCGAGGCCTGCGGCGGCATCGGCGTACGCCCCGGCGTCGATGAGCGCGCCTGCGGCGCGGAACTGGGCTACTGGCTGGGACGGGCCCACTGGGGCCGGGGGCTGATGACCCGGGTCGTGGCGGCCTATGCGCCCTGGGTGATGACGCAGCTGTCGCTGCTGCGCCTGTTCGCCGCGGTCCAGGACGACAACCCGGCCTCGGCCGCCGTGCTGCTGGCCAACGGCTTCGAAGAGGAAGGCACGCAGCGCCGCGCCGTGGTCAAGCGCGGTCGCGTCCACGACCTGCGGACGTTCGCGCGTACCCGGCCCGGACTCGACCGCGCGCCGTGACCGGCGTCACGAAGGCCGGCGCATCGCCCCTGCGCACGACCGCGGCGCCGATTCCGGGTATCGTGGGCGCCTGATTCGCGGGGAGGCGGGCGGGCGCCCACCGGCCCCTGCTTCGCCGCCATGCGGCCTTGTCCCGGGGAGAGATACGTGGAAGCACTGGTCACAGCACTCAACGACATCATCTGGAGCCGCGCACTGATCTACCTGTGCCTGGGCGCCGGCCTGTATTTCTCGATCCGCAGCCGCTTCATGCAGGTCCGCGGCTTCGGCGAGATGATCCGCCTGCTGTTCTCGGGCCAGTCCTCCAAGGCCGGCGTGTCCTCGTTCCAGGCCCTGGCGATGTCGCTGTCGGGACGCGTGGGCACGGGCAACATCGCCGGTGTCGCCACCGCGATCACCTTCGGCGGCCCAGGCGCGGTGTTCTGGATGTGGACGGTGGCCTTCCTCGGCGCATCGACTGCGTACGTCGAGTCCACGCTGGCGCAGATATACAAGGAGAAGGACGACAAGGGCCAGTACCGCGGCGGCCCGGCCTACTTCATCGAGAAGGCCATGGGGCAGCGCTGGTATGCGTGGCTGTTCGCGCTGGTCACGGTCGTCGCCACCGGTCTGCTGCTGCCCGGCGTGCAGGCCAACAGCATCGCCCAGGGCATGCAGACCGCCTGGGGCATCGAGCCCTGGATCACCGCCACGGTGGTCGTGCTGGCCCTGGGCTTCATCATCTTCGGCGGCGTCAA
>JAUIJO010000324.1 GCA_030431185.1 Gammaproteobacteria bacterium
CCGGCGAGACGCCCCAGTTCAGCGCCGATGGCAGCCGCGTGTACTACCTCACCGGCGGCGGGCTGGAGAAGAAGCTCATGTCGGTCGGCCTCAACGGCGAGGACCCGCGCGAGGTGTTCAATCTGAAGTACGTCGACTCGGTGAGCCTGTCGCCCGACGGCCAGTGGGTGGCCTTCACCGAGCTGTTCAACGCCTACGTCGCTCCCCTCGCCACCGCCGGCAAGGCGGTCGAACTGAGCAAGGACACCCAGGCGGTACCGGTGAAGCAGGTGACCGAGAACGTCGGCAGCTACCTGCACTGGGCGGCGGACTCGAAGTCGCTGCACTGGATGGTCGGCGACCGCTACTACTCGCGCGATCTCAAGGACAGCTTCGCCTTCCTGCCCGGCGCGCCGGCGACACTGCCCGAACCCAGCAACGACGGTGGCATCGCGGTCGGCCTGCAGGTGCCCGTCGACGCGCCGAAGGACCTGGTCGCCTTCACCCATGCGCGCATAGTCACCATGCGCGATGCCGAGAACCGCGAGGAAGTGATCGAGGACGGTACCCTCGTCGTGCGCGGCGACGTGATCGAGGCCGTCGGCCGCGACGTCGCGATCCCCGCCGGCGCGCGCGTCATCGATGCCAGCGGCAAGACCATCGTCCCCGGCTACGTCGACGTGCACGCGCACGCCGCGCACTTCGGCCAGGGCGTGGTGCCGCAGCAGAACTGGGCGTACTACACCAACCTCGCCTTCGGCGTGACCACCATGCACGACCCGTCGGCGACGACCGAGTTCGTGTTCTCCGAGAGCGAACTCCAGAAGGCCGGGCGCATGGTCGGCCCTCGCGTGTTCTCCACCGGGACGATCCTCTACGGCGCCGACGGCGACTTCAAGGCGGTGGTGGACTCGATCGAAGACGCCCGCGGGCACCTCGCGCGCATGAAGGCCAATGGCGCGTTCTCGGTGAAGAGCTACAACCAGCCGCGCCGCGACCAGCGCCAGCAGATCGACCAGGCCGCGCGCGAGCTGGGCATGCTGGTCGTGGAGGAAGGCGGCAGCACCTTCCACCACAACATGACGATGGTGCTCGACGGCGTCACCAGCATCGAGCACAACATCCCCGTGGCGCCGCTCTACAAGGATGTCGTCGAGCTCTGGTCGCAGACCGACGTGCGCAACACGCCGACCCTGGTGGTCAGCTACGGCGGCCTGTCGGGCGAATACTGGTGGTACGCCCGCGACAATGTCTGGGAAGACCCCAAGCTCAACCGCTTCTTCCCGCGCGAGACCCTGGACGCGCGCAGCATCCGACGCGAGACCGCGCCCGACTGGGACTACTGGCACATCGAGGTCGCGAAGTCGGCGAAGAAGCTGCGCGACGCCGGGGTCAGGATCCAGGTCGGCGGCCACGGCCAGCTGCAGGGCCTGTCGCCCAACTGGGAGATCTGGATGCTGACCCAGGGCGGCTTCAGCAACTTCGAGGCCCTGCGCGCGGCGACCTTCGACGGCGCCGACCTGCTGGGCCTGTCTTCGCAGATCGGCTCGCTGGAGGCCGGCAAGCAGGCCGACCTGGTGGTGCTGGACTCCA
Source organism: Gammaproteobacteria bacterium (assembly GCA_030431185.1). Lineage (GTDB taxonomy): Bacteria > Pseudomonadota > Gammaproteobacteria > Xanthomonadales > Xanthomonadaceae > Marilutibacter. Next base: position 1,573 of record JAUIJO010000324.1, read on the forward strand.
ACCCGCTGGAGAACATCCGCAGCACCATCGACACGCGCTACGTGATGGTCGATGGCCGCCTGTTCGACGTCGACGCCGACATGGCCGAGATCGGCAACCATGGCGAAGCGCCGCCGGAGTTCTACTGGCAGCGGCATCGCGATGGCCAGACCTTCGGCCTGGAGTTCGGCCCCACCTCGATCTGCCACTGCCCCAAGGGGCACGCGCCGGGCGGCCACGTCCACCTGGACTGAACCCCGCGACGGGGGCGCGCCCAGGCGGCCGCCCCCGCGTTCACCGGGCCACCATGGCGGGCGGACTAGGCTGGCGCCATCGAACACCGGAAGCCGACGATGCCCACCCGCTACTACCTGTCCCTGCCCGACGGCCGACTGGCCCGCGGCGACGAACCCTCGTTGTCGTTCAGCGCCAATGGCGGCGAGGCCTTCGCCGCGCAACTGCAGGACGCGCTGCGCACCGACGCCCTGTTCGAACGCTGGCGCGCGCTGCAGGACGAGCCCGACGAGGTCGACATGTCGCTGGGCGTGGTCGACCCGGCGGCCACCGTCGAGGGCGAGCAGGACGACCTCCACATCGACCTGGTGGCCACGACCTCCCTGCCCGGCACGATCGTCCGCCACCGCATGCGCCTGCTCGCCGGCAGCCACTGGCAGCTGCGCGACGTCACCCGCGCCTGAG
>JAUIJO010000081.1 GCA_030431185.1 Gammaproteobacteria bacterium
GCTGCCGTAGAAATCACCCGATTCCATGTGCGCGACGTGCGACTTCGAGTCCGCGCTCCACGTGCCCATGCGGTGCGGGTGCTTGCGGGCGTAGTTCTTGACCGACAGCGGTGCGCGGCGGTCCGAGTTGCCCTCGCGCAGCACCGGGTTCACCGCGCTGCCCTTGGTGCGGTCGTAGCGCGCCTTGATGTCGCTTTCCTGCTCGCCCTTGGGCTCGTCGGGATAGTCGGGCAGCGGATAGCCCTGGGCCTGCAGCTCCTTGATCGCGGCCTTGAGCTGCGGCACCGAGGCGCTGATGTTGGGCAGCTTGATGATGTTGGCCTCGGGCGTCTTGGCCAGCTCGCCCAGCTCGGCCAGGTGGTCGCCGATCTTCTGGTCGTCGCCCAGCAGGTCGGGGAACTGGGCCAGGATGCGGCCGGCCAGCGAGATGTCGCGGGTCTCGACGGCGACCCCGGCGGTGCCGGCGAAGGCTTCGACGATCGGCAGCAGCGACTGGGTCGCCAGCAGCGGCGCTTCGTCGGTGAGGGTGTAGATGATCTTGGGGCTGTTGGGCATGTGGGGACTCGCAGGCAGTGGGCGGGCGCAGCCGCCGGACGGCGCGCGATGGACCCCCTATTGTCGCAACCGTACGGTTTCAGGGCAAAGGTCGAGTCCAGGCCTGGAAGGCATGTTCATATAACCCGCCGCGACGGTGCGGCGCCTGCGCGCGCGCTCCCGCGCATCCCCGTCGGCCCGGGTGGGCGCAGGGACGCGCGGGGGGCGGGACCCGGGCTTACTGGGTGAAGCCCCCGCAGCCGTCGAGGACGAACGCCTTCGTGGTGGCGGCGCGGACGCGGTACGTCGTCCCCGCCGCGGCCCCTCCGTCGGCGCAGGCTTCGCCCTGGGCGAAGGGCACGATGGCGATCGCCAGCCACGGCGCGCCCTGCAGGCTGTCGAGCACGTAGGTGCCGGGGCGTGGCGCATTGGAGGCGCCCAGCACGAGCACCCCGGACACGCGTGGCGCCGGCGCCGGGGGCAACAGGGTGTAGTCGACCTTGCCGTCCGGGCGGGTATCCCGGCGGATGGACCAGCCCGGGCCCGAACCGCTGAACACCGGCGCGGGGAACGTCACCTGCTGGGCGAGCGTCGAGGCGGGGATGGCGAGGGCCAGCAACAGGAAGGCGAGCGGGACGAGGATGCGCATGGGGATCTCCGGGGCGCGGCGGAAAGTCGCCGCCATCAGGAGAACGCCCGGGCGGGTCGCCCGTGAACCCGCGGGCCGCGCTAGAGCAGGCCGTCGCGCTTGACCGCCAGGTAGCGCTCGACCAGGGCGGCGGGCAACTGCGCGCAGGTCACGTCCAGCACCATCACGCCGTGGTTGCGCAGGACCTCGTGCGCCCGGTCGCGTTGCTGCAGGTACTGCGCGGTCGCGCCCGCGCGGATCGCCCCCGGCAGGTCGTCGACGTCGGTGGCCAGGGCGTGGTCGAGCGCCGTCTCGCGCAGGCTGGCGACGCAGACCAGGTGCCGCTTCTTCAACAGCGTGACCGCGGCGAGCACGTCGTCCATGTCTTCGTCGCGCAGGTTGGTGACCATCATCACCAGCGCGCGGCGGCGTTGTCGCAGCGACAGTGCGGTCGCGGCGGCGAGGAAATCCGTCGCCACGGAGGAGGGTTGCAGGGCGTAGCTGCCGCGCAGCAGGCCCTCGATCGCGCCCGCGCCGCGCCGGGGCGGCACCCAGGCGCTGTCGCCCCCCGCGGCCAGCATGCCGACCGCGTCGCCCTGCCGGAGCGCGAGGTAGGCCACCACCAGCGAGGCGTCGAGCACGTGGTCGAAATGGGCGATGCCGCGGGCATCCCCGAGATCGTCGCGTGCCAGCAGCCGGCGGCCGGTGTCGAGCAGCAGCACCAGCTGCTGGTTGCGCTCGTCCTGGTATTCGCGCGAGATCAGCTTGCGTGCACGGGCCGTGGCCTTCCAGTCGACCTGGCGCAGGCTGTCGCCGACGCGGTACTCGCGCATCTGGTGGAAATCGGTGCCTTCGCCGCGCCGCCGCTTGAGGTGGGCGCCGACCAGGCGCGAGGCCTGCTCCGCCGAGAACAGCGCGAACTTCGCCAACGGGGCGAAGTTCGGGAACACGCGGACCGCCTGCGGATCGCCGCCGACGTGAAGCCGGGTCCACAGGCGCCAGGGCGAATGCAGTCGAAGATGGACGCCCTCGAAGACGAAGTCGCCGCGCTCATGGGCGCTCAGGCGGTAGTCGAAAGCGGAAGATTCGCCGCGCCGCAGTTGCAGCCGCCGCGGCAATCCGGAGACGGACCAGCCGACCGGATGCAGGTCGAACACGTCGACGGTCTGCGAGACCGTGGGCGCCAGGACCAGGCGCACCGGCCGCTCCACGCCGATGGGCAGGGTGTCGGGGATCGTCCGCTGCACCGAGGGCGGGACCCTCCGCCACGCACGCAGCAGGTCCAGCAATGCCAGCGCGCCCAAGCCCATGCCGGCCTGTTGCCAGGCCGCCGCGGGCACGACGCCGATGCTGGCCGCCAGGCCCAGCAGCGCCCATACCACCAGCAGCGCCAGCAGGGCGGGCGCTGGCCGCGGGAGGGCGGGGCGGGTCGACGGCCCCGCCATGTCAGCAGGCATGCTCGCGGCCCGCCGGTGCGTCCGGGGTCCGCTCGCGAACGGCAAGCGGCCGCCCGGCCAGTCCCGCCGCGCCTGTCGGGCAGGGCGACGCGTGGACAGCCCCGCCCCGCACCCTCTCCGCGCCGGGGACAGGGACGAGGCGTGCCAGCGCGCGCAGGCCCACCGGCATCACTGGCGCGGTGCCTCCACTTTGGCCAGCAACGCCTTCAGCACGTCGTCGGGCGCCTGGCCTTCGATCTGCAGCTCGGGCGCCAGCGCGATGCGGTGCCGCAGTGCCGGCAGGGCGATCTCGCGGATGTCGTCGGGGGTCACGAAGTCGCGACCCGACAGCACGGCCTGCGCCCGCGCGGCGCGGACCAGGGCCAGGCTGCCGCGCGGGCCGGCGCCCATCGCGATCCCGGCCCAGTCGCGGGTGGCGCCGACGATCCGCACCGCGTAGTCGATCACCGCCTCGTCGACGGTCACCTGCGCGGTCCCCGCCTGCATCGCGGCGATGTCATCGGGCCCGAGCACGCGCTGCACCCGGGCCAGGTCGAAGGCCGCGGCGTTCCGGCCCTGGCTGACCGAGGCGACCATGCGGACCTCGTCGGCACGGCTGGGGTAGTCGATCAGGACCTTCAGCAGGAAGCGGTCCAGTTGCGCCTCCGGCAGCGGGTAGGTGCCCTCCTGCTCGACCGGGTTCTGGGTCGCCAGGGTCAGGAAGGGCGGCGGCAGCGGGAAGCTGCGCCCTTCGATGGTCACCTGCAGCTCGGCCATGGCCTCGAGCAGCGCGGACTGCGTCTTCGCCGGGGCGCGGTTGATCTCGTCGGCGAGCAGCAGGTGGGTGAAGATGGGGCCGCGACGGATGTTGAAGGTCTCCGTCTTCGGGTTCCACACCGCATGGCCGCTGATGTCGCTGGGCATCAGGTCCGGGGTGAACTGCACCCGCGCGTACCCGCAGTCCAGCGCCTGCGAAAGCGCGCGCACCAGCAGGGTCTTGCCCAGGCCCGGCACGCCCTCGATCAGCACGTGGCCGCCGGCGAGCAGGGCGATGAGGATCTGGTCGAGCACCTCGGGCTGGCCGATGAAGGCCTTGGCCACCTCATCGCGGACCGCCGCCGCGCGTTCGGCGAGGACCGGCCCGGTCATCGGCGCGGCGACGGGCGTGGCCGGCGCGGACGCGGGTCCGGGCGGTGCGGGGCCCGCGATGGGCGTGTCGGGAGGCAGGGGATGGTCGGCAGGCGTCATAGCTGATTCCTCAGGCGGATCAGGGTGGCAATTCGGGCGCGGAAGGCGGCGGGGTCGCGGACCGACGGTGTCGCCAGCGCCTCGCGGACTTCGACGGGCGTGATGTGGAAGCGTTCGGCGATCAGTGCGGCCTGTACGTCGCCCTCGAGCGCGGCGGCCTGGGGGTCGCGTCGGCGCAGGCGCGCCAGGAACGCGGTGCGCACGGCGTCGTGCAGGACATGGGCATACCCGTAACGCCAGGCCAGCTCGCCGCTGGCACGCACGTGTTCGAGCAGGGAGCGCCGTTCGGCGGGTGGCGACGGCAGCAGCGGCCCGAAGCGCTGCATGCGCGACCACAACCAGGCCAGCAGCCCCAGCGCGAGGGGCAGCCAGGCCATCCAGCTGTGGGTGAACAGCCAACGCCACAGCGAGGGCATTTCCGCGGCATAGAGCAGGTGCACCGCCCCGGCCTGGTGGTTGGGCTCGAACAGCTGCCGGGTCAGGGCGACATGCGGCGCGTCGTGCAGTTTGTCGTTGGTCAGGAAGTCCAGGTCGGCGATCACGTCGACGCTGCCCTGGCCGTGCGGCAGGCGGGCGTACACGTAGCGGCCGATCCCCAGGCGTGCCTCCTGGGCCCGCTGTCGCGCGCGGAACCGGGCCATGGCCTCGTCCGACCGGGCATCGGCATTGGCATCGGCCGGTCCGGCACCCGCCGGCTTGGCGAGCGACTTGCCCCGTGCCTCGGGCGCGCGCACGTCGCGCGCACGGCGCGAGACCTCGGTGTCACCCGCGGCATCCGCTGGATCGCCCTCACCGGCACCGGGCTCCCAGACGACGCGCGGCCGCACGTCGATGTCGAAGTTGCGGCCCTCGCAGAATTCGACGTGCTCGGATTCGCCGCTGACCTGCAAGGGGATGCAGGCCGATGGGCCGCGGGGCGTCACGCCGAGGGGCTCGAACAGCGCGACCCGGGTATCCACGGTCACCGCTTCCGGCGGCGGAGTGCGCACGATCAGGTGCCCACCCGCGGCGGCGAAGTCCAGCAGCGCCTGGCTGTCGGCGTCCGAGAGCCGTCGTGGATCGTTGAACACAAGCACGGTGTCGTGGCGGCCCAGCGCCACCTCGCCGCGGTCCAGCCGCTGGCGCATGTCCACGGTCCAGCCGGCCTCCCGAAGCGACAGGCCGAGCACGTACAAGGGGTTGTAGGTGATCTCGCCGACGCGGGGCAGCTCGACTTCTTCCTCGACCCGCTCGTGGGTGCTGAACCACCACGCGCCCAGTGCGCCCACCAGCGGCAACGCGATCGCCACGCCCAGCGCGGTCCAGCGCGTGCGCGGACTCATGCCGGGACTCCCGGCCGTTCGCCCGGCGGGACCGCGCCGCCGGGATGCCAGCCGAAGCGTTCGGCCAGGCGGACGAGTTGCGCTTCGAAGTCGGCGCCGTCGGGCAACCGGCCGGCGTAGGCCGCGTACTGCCATTGCCGCACCATCGCCGCGAACGCCTCGCGGTCCGCGGCGTCGGGCATGCGGCGCGCCGCGCGCAGGCAGGCCGCCTCGGTCGCGCCGGGCACCAGCACCACGCCTGCGCGCGCGACCATCGCCTCGACGCTGGCACGGTAGAGCAGGGCGAGCGCTTCGCGGGCATGGCCGGCGTACCACAGGCGGCGCACGGCCGTGGGGATGTCGTCGGGCAGGGGCGCCGGCTCTTCGAGCACCGCCTGCTCGACCTCGCTGGCCTCGCGGCCGCGCCGCCGCGTGCCCGCGCGCAGCCACGGCAGCCAGTGCCGCGCGGTGAGCGCCAGCACGAGCGTCGCGACGCCCAACAGCACCCAGAGTCCGTACTCGCCGACCAGGGCGAATCCCGTGCCGAAGGCCTCGCCGATCCGTCTCAACGCGCTGGTGTCGCGGGTGGCGTCGTCCTCGTCCTTGTCGTCCTCGATACGCTTCCAGGTGGTCACCATGCGCCGCGGCGTCACGCTGGGATCCTCGTAGGCGCGTTCGACCGCCTCGCGCAGCGCGCCGTCGTCGGCGACGCGGCCGAATACCTCGGGCAGCGTGGCCGGGGCTTCAGGCACGTCCAGGGCATCGGGCGCGTCCAGCGCCGCCTCCGCGGCCTCCCGCAGGGCCGGCGTCGCCGTCTCGTCGGCCTGTTGGGCACGTGCCGTCATCAAGGCGGCGGGCGCCAGCAGGGCCAGCGCCAGCACCACCGTCGTGCCCGCCCTGGCGACGCGCGCCGCCAGCCGGCGCAGCACGATCTCGATGTCCCAGGCTTCGATCTCGGTCCGGCGGTTGAGGTACAGGCCGAAGCCCGCACCGACATAGAACGGCTCGATGAGCGAGGTGGCCAGCCAGGCCAGGCCATTGCTGCCGATGTCCATCCAGGTCGGGGGCTGCAGCAGGGCCTCCCATACGCTGTGGGCGGTCTTGGCCAGGTACTCGGGCGGCACGAAGAGGAAGGCCAGCGAGATCGCACCCAGGTACAGGGCCACTTCGAAATTAATGCACAGCAGGGTCGTCAGCGATGCAACGCCGTACGCCGGGCCCACCAGCACCCGGCGCCGTGCGCGGGCGTTGTCGCCACTGCTCCCTTCCAGCAGGTCGACGGGCAGGTTCAGGGCGCGCACCGGGCTGAGCCGGCGCCAGGTCAGGTAGGGCAGCAGCCAGCGCAGGCCCCAGCGGAACTGGGCCCGCAGCGTCTCGGCGGTACCGGGCACGGTGCCGAAGGCGGCCCGCGACAGCACGTACAGGGGGATGCGGTCCAGGGCCGGCTTCAACCACCACATCAACAGCGGCGCCAGCCACATCATGCCGATGGCCCAGGCCAGGCCATTGAGCGCGACGAAGAGCGGGACGCCGAGCAGCAGCCAGGGTGCCCAGATGGCGCCGGCATGGCGGCGGGTGAGGGCCGTCCCCAGTTCGACGGCTTCCCAGGCGGTGCGCGGGCGCAGGGCGACCGTCAGCGATTCGAGGTTCATGCCGCGTCGTCCACGCGGTCTTCCGCGCCCAGTGGCCCGAGATGGCTGCCGCCGCGCCACAACCACCCCAGCACCAGCAGCCACAGTCCGGCACCCACGCTGTACTTGATCCAGGCCGGCATCCAGCCGATCGAGGACCAGAACGCTTCGACGAAGGCGGCGAACAGCAGCATGGCGAAGATGCCGACGCACAGGCGCGCACCGCGCATGCCGCCCTCGACCAGCGCGTCGATGCGCCGTCGCCGCCCCGGCGCGACCAGGTTCAGGCCCAGCCGCAGCCCGGCGCCACCGGCGATGACGATGGCGCTCAACTCCGGGGCCGAGTGCCCCGCGACGAAGCGCCAGAACGGATCGCCATGCCCGACCGCCTGCAGGTGGCCGGCGATGCCGCCGATGGTGACGCCATTGAAGACCAGCACCAGCGCCGAGCCGATGCCCGCGAGCAGGCCGCTGGCGAAGGTGCGGAAGCCGATGCTGATGTTGTTCCAGATGTAGTGGCCGAACATGGCCAGGTTGGTCTCGCTGTCGCGGCCCAGCGCCCGGTCCGGATCGGCCGGGTCGTACATCGATTCGAACTGCGCGAGCTGTGCGGGCTCGAACAGGCCGCCCGAGAGTTCCGGCCGCACCTGGATGGCGACGAAGATCGTCACCAGGGGCAGCGCGAACAGCAGCAGCGACGCGATCATGCAGCCGCGCTCCGCGCGCACCAGGCGCGGGAAGCCCGCCACCAGGAACTCCAGCGCGGCATGCCAGCGCGGCGGCGGCGTCTGGTAGAGCACGCCGTGGCCCCGCTGCATGATGTCCTCCAGCCGGTTCGTCAGCACCGGGCTGTAACCGCGGCGCCGGGCCAGCGCCAGGTGCTGGCACAGCCGCCGATAGCGGGCCGGCATCTCGTGGTCGCGCAAGCCCTCCCAGCCGCGCCGCTCGCGGCGCGCGGTGCGCGCCACGCTGCGGGCCGACAACCAGTCCTCGAGGGCCTGCCACTCGGCTTCGTGGCGCTGGACGAAACGCGCCTGCTTCATCGCCCCAGCAGTCCGTTGGCGATGCCATGCAGGCGGTCCACCGCCGCCTGGCCGCGTGCGTCCAGCCAGGGCGACGCCAGTTCCGCGAGTTCCACCTGGCGGGCAGGCGTCAGCCGCGCCGCGCGCTCGGCGTAAGCGATAAGCGCGGCCTGTTCGTGCGGCAGCAGCGCCAGGGGCGCGGCCAGCGGTGCATGCGCCGAAACGGCGGGCGGCGTGCCCGCGCGCGGCGTGTGCACCACCAGGGTGCCGGCCACCATGTCGCCCAGGCGTCGCCCCCAGGGGTCGGCGAAGCTGGCCAGCAGGCCGATGGCGTAGCCGAACGGCAGCATGTCGACCACGCGCAGCAGGTTGCGTGCCATGGCCGCCAGCCAGCCGACCGGCGCGCCATTGGCGGCGATCACGCGGAGCCCCAGCAGGCGCTTGCCGGGCGTGCTGCCGTTCCACAGCGCCTCGAAGCCGATCGGATACACCCAGAAGATGGCGAACAGGGCGATGAGCAGCGGGCCCATGCCGGCCTTGCCGAGCAGCCCCAGTACCGTGCTGGTGAAGAGGAACAGGCCGGCCCGGATCGCGAAATCGATCAGCCAGGCCAGCGCACGCGGCATCGGCCCCGCCGCCGGCAGTCGCAGGGCCACGCCTTCGGGCGTGATCACGTCGCGGCAGGTGTCGAGCACCGCCTCCGTCCGGGCATCGGCCCGGGCGCGCGCGGCCTCAACCTGCATGCCTGCCCTCATCGCGCATTGAATGTCCCTGCACCACTCCCCCGTGCCGCGGCTCCGATGCCACGGTCGTGCCTTCAGGCGCCGCTGGCGCCGAGGTACCGATCCTTCAGCCGCACGTAATGCTGCGCACTGTACTGCAGCTGTTCGATTTCCCGATCCCCCAGTTTTCGCACGAAGCGTGCCGGGTTGCCAAGCCACAGTTCGGCCTCGCCCACCGTCTTGCCCGGCGGGATCACCGCGCCGGCACCGACGAAGCCGTAGGGCGCCACCGTCGCGCCATCGAGCACGCACGCGCCCATCCCGACCAGGGCGAACTCGCCGATGGTGCAGGCATGGATGATCGCGCCATGGCCGACGGTCACGTCGTTGGCGATCTCGGTGGGCAGGCCGCCGGGGCGGGTGAACGGGCCCTCGTGGGTGACGTGGACGATGGTGCCGTCCTGGATGTTGCTGCGCGCGCCGATGCGGATGGTGTTGACGTCGCCGCGGACCACGCAGCCCGGCCAGATCGACACGTCGTCGCCCAGGTCGACCTGGCCGATCACGGTGGCGGCGGGGTCGACGTACACGCGCTCGCCGAGGGTGGGGAAGATATCGAGGTAGGAACGAAGGGTCATGCCGCCGATTCTAGCCGGCGCCCGCGTCGCGCGCCGACCCGCCGGCGAACCGCGAGCGGGCGAAAGCGGCCATCGACTGCGTCCGCGGATGCCCCTGTGGCCCGGAGCCATTGATCCTATAGTCGGGGCCATGGATACCCCGACCGACACCCCTCCCGACGCCCTGCTTGAAACGCGGCGCACCCTGCACGCGGCATGGCAGGCATGCAAGCCCGATCTCCAGCAGCGCCGCGCCGACCTGGAGCGCCTGCGTGACGCGCTGCGTGCCGGCGTGCCGGCCATGGATGCGGCGATCCGCGCCGATTTCGGCCACCGGTCCGAGCACGAGAACCTGGTCTCGGAAGTGATGGTGACGCTGGCCGAGATCGACCACACCCTCAAGCACCTGCGCGCGTGGTCGAAGCCCCGCAAGGCCGCGGTGGGCTGGCGGTTCCGGCCGGGGCGGGCGCGCGTCCTCCCCGAGCCGGTCGGCGTGGTGGGCATCCTGTCGCCGTGGAACTATCCGGTGAACCTCGCGCTGATGCCCCTGGTATCGGCCATCGCCGCCGGCAACCACGTCTACCTCAAGCCCTCGGAACACACCCCGCGCACCAGCGCGTGGATGCGCGACCTGCTCGAGGGGGTGTTCCCCGCCGATCGCGTCGCGGTGGCGCTGGGCGGCGCGGAGGTCGGCGCCGCCTTCGCCGCCCTGCCCTTCGACCACCTGTTGTTCACCGGTTCGACCGCGGTGGGACGCAAGGTGATGGCCGCGGCGGCCCCCAACCTCACCCCGGTGACGCTCGAACTGGGCGGCAAGGCACCGGCCATCGTGTGCCCGGACTATCCGCTGGAGAAGGCGGCCGCGCGCATCGCCACCGGCAAATGGTTCAACGCCGGCCAGACCTGCATCGGCGTCGACTACGTGCTGGTGGATGCGGCGCGGCGCGATGCGTTCGTCGCCGCCATGGTCGCCGAACTGAAAGCCCGTTACGGGACGTTCGAGGCACCCCGGGACTACACCCGGATCATCAACGCGGGCCAGTACGCGCGGCTGCGCGGCTATGTCGACGATGCACGCCAGCGCGGCCTGGCGATCGTGGAACCGTTCGGCACCCGTGCCGGCGACGCCGACGCACGCGTGTTCCCGCCCACCCTGGTGATCGAACCGGGACCGGAGGCGGAGGTCATGCAACACGAGATCTTCGGCCCGATCCTGCCGGTGCTGTCCTACGACTCGCTGGACGAGGTGATCGCGCGCATCAACGCCCTGGACCGCCCCTTGGCGCTCTACCCCTTCAGCCATGAGGATGCCAGCGTGGACAGGATCGTGGGCAAGGTGCTGGCCGGAGGCGTCACCGTCAACGACACCCTCGTCCATTTCGGCGCGCATGGCCTTCCGTTCGGCGGCATCGGCCCCAGCGGGATGGGCGCGATCCACGGACGCTTCGGCTTCGACACCTTCAGCAAACTGCTGCCGGTCTTCCACCAGGCCCGTTTCGCCGGCAGCGACCTGCTCAAGCCGCCCTACACCGGCCGCATCGACCGGATGATCCGCTGGCTGGCGAAGTAGGCGCCGAATTTTCCGGCAGTTGCGGCGGGTGTTCCCGTGACCCGCCGTGGCGCGGCCTTGGCCTGGCGTGCCAGGGAGCGCGATGCGCAGCGACCGCAGGGCTCGCATACACTTGCCGGCATGAAGATCGCCAGCTGGAACGTCAACTCGCTCAATGTCCGCCTGCCGCACCTGCAGCAGTGGCTCGCCGACGCCGCGCCCGATGTCGTGTGCCTGCAGGAAACCAAGCTGGAGGACACGAAGTTCCCGGACACGGCACTGCTCGAGCAGGGCTACCGCAGCGTGTTTTCCGGGCAGAAGACCTACAACGGCGTCGCCATCCTTTCTCGGGAGGCCGCCGGGGACGTGCAGATGGGCATTCCCGGCTTCGAGGACGAGCAGAAGCGGGTGATCGCGGCCACCATCGGCGGCGTGCGCGTCATCAACCTGTACGTGGTCAATGGCCAGGACGTCGGCACCGACAAGTACGCCTACAAGCTGCGCTGGCTGGAGGCGGTGCATGCATGGGTGGCCGGGGAGCTTCAGCGGCACCCGGAGCTCGTCGTGCTGGGCGACTTCAACATCGCCCCCGACGACCGCGACGTGCATGACCCGGCGATCTGGAACGACGCGCATATCCTCACTTCGACCGCCGAACGCGATGCCCTGCGCGGCCTGCAGGCGCTGGGCCTGCACGATGCCTTCCGCCTGCACCAGGAGGAAGGGGGGATCTTCAGCTGGTGGGACTACCGCCAGGCTGGCTTCCGGCGCGACCGCGGCCTGCGCATCGACCTGACCCTGGTCTCGGACGCGCTGAAAGCGCGCTGCGTGGCGGCGGGCATCGACCGCGAACCGCGCACCTGGGAGCGCCCCAGCGACCACGCCCCCGCATGGGTGGAGTTGGGGGGTTTGTGACGGGTGAGGGGTGAACGAAAAAAGGCCCGCTCGAAGCGGGCCTTTTTTCGCGGAAATCCTGAAAGCTCTTTCGAATCACGAATCACGAATCACGAATCACGAATCACGAATCACGAAATCAACGCGCCTTGCCGCGACGGAACAGGTTGACGATCGCCAGCAGGATGATCGCGCCGACCAGCGATGTGACCAGGCCGCTCAGGCTGAAGTCGCCACTGTTGATGCTGCTGCCGAAGCCGAGCATGCCGCCCAGCCAGCCGCCCAGGAAGGCGCCAACGATGCCGACGACGATGTTGAGGATGATGCCCTGCTGCGCATTGGTGCGCATGATGATGCTGGCGATCCAGCCGATGATGCCGCCCACGACCAGCCAGATGATGATGCCCATGTCGGTCTCCCGTTGGATGTGAACGCGGCGCCACCAGGGCGCCGCGAATGGGACAGCGTGGGACTCAGCGCACGCTGCCGCGACG